>NZ_JBMVJB010000002.1:0-120890 GCF_049893425.1 Streptococcus sp. VTCC 12886
GCTCTTTGGAAGAATTAACCCTTAAAACTAAGGATTATGTCCACTGGTGGAATCACCATCGCATCCACAGCACACTTAATTACCAAACACCCATGACTAAAAGAGCAATCGTTTAACAAAAACACTTTATAAATTTTGTACAGAAAAGTGTTGCCTTTTCACGACATCATTCATATCAAAAAGGCTCATATCAGCTTGGATGGCTCTTGTCTCAAAGCCTATTTCTTGGGCAGCTTTAACGATACCAAGTGCGGTTGTTCCTTCCTTGTTAGTTTTGGCTAATTCTCTCAAATGAGCTAGAGAATAGTCAGAACCGTAAAACTTGGCAATAGAAGCTAAAGCAGCTACACCACAGTCTCTGGCATCAATTTGAGGAACAAAGGTTCGTTTATAAGAGGTCATTTGTCAAATCCTTTCTTGTTAGTGACAAGACTATTATGACAAAAATTTAAAGAAAAAAACGTCTCAATCTTAAATGGTCATCGAAACGTCCTGAATGGCAAAGCACAGAAAAATCTTGGAGTTAAAAAGAACTCCTGAATGGTTCTATTATCGTCTTAAACGGTAAAATTTTACTGTTTAGGACGTTTCGATGACTGTTCAGGAAATGGGAGAAATATTTTTTGAGGAAATGCTATACTAGACTTGTCAAGGTTGCAACTGGAAAAATAAAAATATTATATAAGGAGGTATTCGTTATGAATACAAAATCAATGGAACAATTTAAACAAATGGACGTAGAAATGCTTGCGAGTGTTGATGGTGGAAAAAATAATTGGCAAAATAATGTGTTAGAAGGTGTTGGTGCGGCTCTACTGCTGGGTGGGGGCTAGGGACTACTATCTGTACTGTTACTGGTGTAGGGGCACCGCTAGCACCAGCCTGTGGCTATATAGGAGCTAAATTTGGTGTGGCTCTATGGGCAGGTGTAACTGGTGCAACTGGTGGATTTTAAAGGAGAATGAAGTTATGTCAAATTATAAAATACTTGATGAAGGTATCCTTCAAAAAATCGAAGGTGGGAACCCTGCAGGCGCTGCCGTAGTTGCAGGAATGGGATGTGCAGCAACTGGGATTAAATATGGTTCCAAATTGGGAGTTTGGGGCGCTGCTATCGGAGGTGTCGGAGGTGCAGTAGTATGCGGCTATTTAGCCTATACTGCTGTTGGATAACCATGAAGTTACTATTTTTTATTACAGTCATTTTTGTACAATTGTACAGTGTATATACAGATTGGAAAAGTAAACACCTAATAGAAAAATCGATAGACTTGTCAGTTATCAACGTGTTTATCATTTTATTTCTTATTTATAAAAAGTTAGTATTTATCTGGATAGTATATTTACTTATTGTTATTAATTTCTTTTTAAGAATAAATGAAAAAAGGAATTGATATCCTAGCTTTATAGCAAATAACTGGTAGCGGTAGTCTAATCAATGTCATCAAGGGGAATGGGTTAATTTTGATCTCCAACCAGTCCCAGTCTAGCCGCTGAGTGTCATCCTATAACAATTCTCAAAAAGGAATATAGATTGTATCGGATGACAAATTCATTGTATATGGACTTTCTTTAGGGCACCTCTAACAACTTCTCCCTTAAGAGAATTTAGTTAAAAAATGATGTTGCTCTAGGGGTTCCTTCATATTTGGGTGATTACTCAGCTTTACCCCTTTTTTGGACGCACTACGCCCTAGAGTTTAAAGATAGCCGTTTAATTTGTTCAAAACGGCAGATGTTATATAGCAAATTAGTTAAGGTCACATTTGTTCTAGCTCCTGCTAACCCAATGCCTTTAAAATTACTTCCTTTCAAGTTATTTTCAATAGAACCAAAAACATGTTCAATACGATAACGAACCTTTGCCATATGTTTATTAATGTTTCTCTCTGTCAATGGCTTATTACGAAAGGCGTGACGAATCGTATGGTGAGATCATCCTTCAGGTACGCTCTTGCCTAGATAATAAGTTACGAAATAAGGATGTCTAAAATGATCTAAAATTACAAATGCGATTGCAGCGAAAAAAGATGGAAAGAGCAGTAGTAGAATGAACTGCTCTTTTTTGTGTCTATGATAAACCATTCAAGACGTTTCGGTGACTGTTTAGGATTTGAATAATAATTTGAAAAGGTAACACTTTTCTGTACAATTTTTATAAAGTGTTTTTTGTTAAGCGGTCACTCGCTTAGCGATGGGTGTTTGATAATTGAGACTACCGTGAATGCGATGATGATTCCACCAGTGGACATAGTTCTTGGTTTTAAGGGTTAGTTCTTTAAGTGAATGAAAGGTTTCTTGATGAATAAACTCCAGTTTGAAGGAACGGTAGGTACTCTCAGCTACTGCATTGTCATAAGGACAGCCAGCTTGACTTAGCGAACGGGTGATACCAAAGGCTTCTAAGACCTCATCAATTAATTGATTGTCAAACTCCTTGCCACGGTCAGAATGGAAAAGATTGACTTGGTTAAAGCATAAGGGATACTCTGAATGGCTTGTTTGACGAGCTCTGCAGTCTTCTGCCAGCCAACAGATACGCCAATAATTTCACGATTAAAGAGGTCAATAATCAAGCAAACATAAGCCCAACACTGACCAACACGGACATAGGTCAAATCTGTCACAATCACTTCCAGTGGTTTTTCTTGGTGGAACTGTCTGTCTAAGAGATTTGGAATAGGGGCTTCGTTTTTCCCTTTAGCATATGGCTTGAAGCTAGCCTGCTGGTAAACAGATACGAGATTTAACCGCTTCATGATTCGACGAATGCGGCGACGAGATAAGATAATCCCATCTGTAGCCAGACATTGCTTGATCTTTCTGGCACCGTATCTCGATTGGCTCTCGAGAAAAATTTGTTTCACCTTTTCTTCAAGATCAGCTTCAGATACTGGTTCTGAGGTTTTATAGTAGTAGCTAGAGCGCGGGAGATTCAACCAACGACACATGGCTGAAATGCTGTATTTATCCTTGTTAGCAGTGATTAGTTCCCTTTTTGTGCCATAATCACCGCCGCTTGCTTTAGGATGTCTATCTGCATTTCAAGTTCTTTGTTTCGCTTTCTAAGAGCTATCAGCTCCCGCTGTTCATCGGTAATATTATCAATTGATTTGAAGGAGCCCATTGTTTTAGCTTGTCTCACCCACTTATCAAAGGTAGAAGGGGTTAAATCATATTCTTTGATCAGCGCACTTCGTTTCATACTTGCAGTGTGAAGGTCAACGATTTGTTGTTTAAAGTCATCTGTAAAATGACGGCGTATTTTTCTAGACATATTGTTTCTCCTGTTTTCTTTAGTGTAGAACACTTTATAAATTCTGTCTAGTTTAGTGTAACCGATTCAAAGTCTGAATCAAGAGAGCGAAGTGGATTTGAGCTATTTCGGATAAAGTCATGACGGAATTTTGGGCGTTAGCAAGGACTGGATCTGTTGAAGGTGCGAGACATGGAGCAGCATCAGGTTTAAGTGTGTGGTTCCTGGTGTGGAATTGTTGGATCGGGTTTAGGGGGAATTACCCTATAAAAGATTTAGTAAGAAAAGTAATCATGAAGTTTTTCTGAAAACATAAATTTATATTATTGTTATATTTTTAGTGTAAAGATTTTTCTAGTTATTTTTTTCCCAATACAACAATAATTGATCTATTACTATTCGGTATATTTTTAATGCTTATTTTATGTGCGAAGAAGATAGATAATTTCTTTCAATCCAAAATAAAGAAAAAAGCGTCCAAATCTTAAATGGTCATGGAAACGTCCAGGATGGAAAAAAAGAGATATTGACTCAAACTAAAAATAATTCTCGAATGGTCATTACATCATCTTCAACGACAAAATTTTGCCATTTAGGAAAGTTAAATGACTGTTCAGGAAATGGGGGAACTATTTTTTGAGGAAGTGCTATGCTAGACTTGTCGAGGTTGCAACTGGACAAATAAAAATATTATATAAGGAGGTATTCGTTATGAATACAAAATCAATGGAACAATTTGTTACTTTAAATCCAACTGAGCTTGCTAGTGTTGAAGGTGGATATTCCGCCGGGAAATGTCTAGCAGATATTGGCTGGGGAATGGCTGAAGGAGCAATTGGAGGAGCCCTAGCTGGAGGGCTTATAGGAGCAGGAATCGGAATCGGGCTAGGACAAATAGGTGGCAGTATTTACTGTATTGGAAATATATTAGGGGGAAAATAGTATGAATATGCAAAAAAATTTACCAGACGAAACTTTAGAACTTATCTATGGTGGTGGAAGAGTAAACTGGGTCGTTGCTGGGGCACAGTGTATTGGCGCAGGGGTAATTGGACTAGTTGGTGGACCATGGACTGCTTTAGGAGCTTGTGTCGTTAATGGCGGAAAATCAATAACAGGAGATCTGTTAAAATAATGCTTAAGGATATTTCAGTAATCATTTTTAGTGATTTCTTTCCATATTTTCTAATACTGTGTATTATCCATTTTATTGGTAATTCTAAAGAAGATGTGGGATTAAAAAAAGTTAAATCAATAATCGGAGTAATTGTAATACTAAATTTTATCCGAGACATGATACAATACTTTTTTAATTACTATGACTCAGCTCAGTAGTATCGGATGTTTTAGATTCAATAGTTATTTAAGCAGAAGAAGACATAGCTAATATGATAGGTGTGCAATCATTGATTTTTGAGGTAGAGTAGCCATCTTCTGTTAAAAGGCACAATGGTCTATGTCAATGGAACTATTGAAATATGGTAATTATTATGGATAAGAAAAAAGGTAGTTTCAACTGCTATAATTACAGGAATTCTTATAGTTTCGGTATCTAATTTTTTAGAGAGTTGCCCCAGCACTTTTCACTTTGAATATTATTGGATTTTTCTGTTTCTTATCATAATATAAAAGGATCATTTTTGAGAAGTGATTTTATCCACACACCAGCTCCGGCTGATGTTTTTATCTTGAGTGGTTGAAAATCTATGGAAAAATTCATTTCATGATGAAAAAAAGACATTTCAAGATTTTTAGAAAAAATATGACACTAGAGTGTTATATTAGATTTATCAAAATTTCAACGAGACAAAAACAATGGAACAATTCAACGTGCTTAATACTGATTCTCTTGCTACTGTTGAAGGTGGAGTTTCAACGCGTTGTGTTGCTACAATAGCTGGAGGAGCATTTTGGGGTGGTAGTAGAGGACTAGCAGGAGGTCTATTGGCCGGTGCTATTGGTACAGCAGTCGGGGCAGCGGCTGGTGCAATTATTGCTTGTAGATAAACATTAATATTGCTGACTAAAAGAGAGGAATTAATTAAAAATGTATTATACATTAAAAGAGGTAGAACTAGTAAATATTTCTGCAGGAGCTTCAAAAAATAATTGTGTTTGGGGAGTTATGGCAGCAGCGGGAGGAGGATTTCTCGCAGGGGCAGCACTTACTGGCCCCTTAGGTGTATTTGGCGGGGCAATGGCAGGAGTAGGTGCTGCAGTTGCTTTATGCAAATAGGTTCATAAAAGTGAGAAAGTTTAATTTAGCTGCTTTTATAATGGCATTTGGCTTTTTGATAGTAATTATTTTTCCAATTTTTCCAAAAACATTCAAAGACTACGTCTTGTTATTAGGATCGTTACTAACTTTTTGTTTGATACTTCTTATTCCGTATAGAAAAAACAAAAGATAGCATTTAAGAGATATATCAAAAGTCGGATGACAATTGTTCATCCTCCACAATCTAATTGTGTAGATTATATCCCAGCCTATCCAAGGAAAGTTTTACCAGCTTGTTAATTTAACTCATAATAAATTAAAAAATCTAGAGGAACGGGTGCGAATGAAGCGAGTTCTTAAATTGACTCTTTATGGAAGTTTAGAGCTCTATCTGAATGTCTATTTATTGGATAAGTATGGCTTAGAAAGTTGGGTATACTGGTTGAGTTTGGTTTTATCATTGTTACTAATGTATTGGCTAGATAAGCTTTTCTGGTCCGATAAAACTTGGTGTTTCTAATATTGTTTGTCGTCACACTAATATAAATTATTGGTGTGACTTTTGATTTGGTTTATTAATATAAATAAGTAACGGTAAATTTTCCCATTTAGGAAAGTTAAATGACTGTTCAAGAAATGGGGAAATTATTTTTTGAAGTAGTGCTATACTAGACTTGTCAAGGTTGCAACCCGACAAAATAAAAATATTAGGTAGGAGATATTTACAATGAATACAATAACTATTTGTAAATTTGATGTTTTAGATGCTGAACTTCTTTCGACAGTTGAGGGTGGATACTCTGGTAAGGATTGTTTAAAAGACATGGGAGGATATGCATTGGCAGGAGCTGGAAGTGGAGCTCTGTGGGGAGCTCCAGCAGGAGGTGTTGGAGCACTTCCAGGTGCATTTGTCGGAGCTCATGTTGGGGCAATTGCAGGAGGCTTTGCATGTATGGGTGGAATGATTGGTAATAAGTTTAACTAAGGAAGGAGTTTATATCATGAAGCAGTATAATGGTTTTGAGGTTCTACATGAACTTGACTTAGCAAATGTAACTGGCGGTCAAATTAATTGGGGATCAGTTGTAGGACACTGTATAGGTGGAGCTATTATCGGAGGTGCATTTTCAGGAGGTGCAGCGGCTGGAGTAGGATGCCTTGTTGGGAGCGGAAAGGCAATCATAAATGGATTATAAAAGTCTTTTATCGCTTTTATTATTCATAATTCCCCTTGTAGTTATACTAATCGGTCTTCGAAAGAATAATCAGAAACTAATCATTGCTGGGGTAGCTCCTCTTATCTATCTATTATGCAGTTATCTTTTAGACTGGATTTTTGATTGAGAAATTCGATTTTGGTCTATTTGTAGATTTTCAAAGTATGCTAAATGTTTTTAACCTCCCCAAAAATTATCAAGTCAAGTACAGCAAAGTATTCATCTTGAACGGTTGAATAGTTATACAAAAGATATCTCATGATAAAAAACAGACATAGGAAATAAATTTGGAGGCTGATATTGATATGAAATTTTGATAAACATATTGAATTAAATACCTTCGTCTTGGAAGAAATTCAAGGAGGAAACCCAAATTGGGGGTTCAGTATTTGCTCATTATGTTGGAGATTAGAAATAAGATTTTTCTGCTTCTAAGCATTGCAATTCTCTCTTTAATATTCTTAAAGTTTATTGTTAAAGTAGACTCTAAAACATACCATTATTTAAAAATACTGACTATAATAGCTCTGGTCTTATATATTTTGGAATTACTAATCTCATTTTAAAAGTAAGTCATAAGTTGATCACACTGATAAACTAGAATCAGTGTGATTTTTATGTTCTGCTATTTTTCCCCTTAGGATGCTTTAATTACCGTCAAGAAGGAAGCTGTGTGATTTTTTCATTTGCAGTGCCATAGCCTAGATTCTCATGGCATTGTTATTAAGTAGGCGGTACATGTTTTTAAGTGGGTTGATTATATGGTTAGAGTATTTGTGAGCGTTAGATTTATTGCTCACAAAGGTTAACACTTCCCATTCAGGACGTTTCGATGACTGTTCAGGAATTTTACGAAATTTTGCTTGTGAAAATTATAGAATAAGATCATCAATAATAAAGGAGTTTCATCATGAAGAAAACACTATTCAAATCACTACTTTTCAGTACAGTGGCTTTGGCAGCTTTAGTTACTAGTCCTGTTTTGGCTGACAGTTCTGAAACTAACTCATTAGAAGAACATAGTCCTTCTCTGGTGACAGAACAGCCATCTAGCCAAACAACACCTGATCAGACAGGCGAAGCTACAACCGGTGAAGAACTTGCAGAAGTGACCATCGAGGAGTATGCTACAAATGTCGCTGATTTTAAGAAGGTAACTATTGACAATGTTCATACAGCTTTTACGGCTGACGGTTTGGAACACACCTTGTATTTCGGTCGTGGGACCTGTTATTATTGCCGTCAATTTTCACCAGACTTGAAGGAGTTTAACCAGCTAATTGCTGGTCAGTTGGAGTATTACGATACAGATAGTGCAGATGATGAGGCTAAAGAGTTCTTGTTTAAAACAGTCGGTATCCCTGGAACACCAACCATTATCTACCTAAAAAATGGTCAACCTGTTTCTGGATGGGTTGGTGGAGGAGTCAATGCTCAGCAACTCTACGACTACCTCTATCTTGGAAAATCACCTGAACAACCTGCTGACGAGGCTGAAAATAGTGAACTGAATAAAACTAATCAAGAGGAAGGGACACAGTCAGGCACTGCGTTAGATAATAAAGCTAACACTGAGGAAATTTCGAATCAAGAGTTATCCGAAACCGTCTCTTCCTCTGATAAAACCAAGGCTGATTCTTCAGAACAATCCAAAGAGGTTACAGATAAGTCTATCGAAGATGTTAGTGCCAGAGATGAGAGTGTCAAAGTTGATGTTAAAGAGCAAGAAAATAAAGAAGAAACCTTGATTAAGTCAGCAAGCTCCACATCACAGGTAACAGTAACACCACTAGCAAGTCGTGTTACTGGAGTTTCTGGATCCTCAACTTTGCCTAGAACAGGAGAGGTCAATTCGATTAATCTTGTGCGTATCGGTCTAGCCTTCTTACTGGCTTTGGGATTCACAGGCATCAGTCGTTTGAGAACTAAGCAGGAGGGTTAGATAATGCAACGTTTTAAAAATATACTGAAGTTTATTGGGCTAATCTTTCTTACCTTAAGTGTCAATATCTTTCCAATGAGATTAATTGCTACTCAGGAGACAACGCCAACTTATATGCAGTGGCTTGCTAGTCTAGGTTATTTATTGGCTACTGGTATCGTCCTTGTTCTTGTTTGGAAAAAATATAAAAACAAGGATGAAAAGGAAAAATTACCCTTTACCTGGAAAGACTTTGGAATTGCTCTTCTCTTTTATCTTGCTACTCGTCTGGTAGCCATTGGTGGAACCTTTTTAATTCAAATGGTCACGGGTAATGCAACCTCAGCCAATGATGCCGCCTTGATGGCAACCAATGAGCAGCTTAGCCAGATGTTCCCTTTATACTTTGTTGCCTTTCATCTTGCTATTGGTATCTTTGCTCCGATCTTGGAAGAACTTGTGTTCAGAGGATTCTTTGGTCGTTATTTTTTCAAAAACAATCGTAAGTTGTTGAAATTGACTGTGAGCTCTTCCATTTTTGCATTGTTACATATGTTCTATCCAATCGAGTTTATTGTGTATTTCCTGTTAGGAGCAATTTTTTACTTGGCATACGATCGTCGTAAAAACATTGTCGATTCGATTGTTGTGCATCTACTGAATAACGGATTACTAGTTATTATATCTGTTGTTAATTATCTTATTCTAATGTTTGGTTAATAATGATTTTATATAAGGAGGTATATTATATGCTTAAAGAACTACATCTCTCTCAACTGTCCCATATTTCAGGCGGAAGCCTTCGACCACCCCTATATGGAATTGGAACAGTTAAACCAATTAAATATCCAAAGCCGATTCCTATACCAAAGCCCATTTTACCACCAGCTGAAATTATGTAAGGTTATTACAATCTAGGCGATAGAGCAGTTTGCTTTATCGCCTTTTTTATATTTTTTTGTGAAAACAGCGGTAAAATCCATGAAAATTTTCACTCTTAATAGTGAAGTCTAAAAATTGAGAGTGTTTTATGAAAAATCGTTCACCCCCCTCTAATCTCCTTTTAAGAATAAAAAGGAGGATTAGAATGTCATATTTTATCTATGTGAATGGGATACGAGTCCCTGTTTCCAGAGAGGTTTACCGTGAGTATTGGCGATTGACAAATCGGGAAAATTATATTAATCGATTAGAGGTTAAATATCATGTTAGACCATTTTCAGATTATGCTGATAGTCAATTAACAAGTTTTATTTCCGATGGCAAAATGAATATCGAAAAAATACTGGAGACTAAAGAGATTTTTCAGTTACTGTATGAAGCTTTGCTTACCCTTAATGATGATGAGTTTTCTCTTGTCAAAAACTTGCTTTTTGAGGAAAAAACATTGAATGAAATTTCTCTGTCTAATCAAATTTCTATTTCAACTGTTGCAAGACGGAGAGATAAAATTTTGAAGCATCTCAAAAAGTTATTGGAGTAGGGTGGTAAAAATTGCCACATTTTCACTCTATATAGTGAAGGGGGCTAAGAACCTGTATTCACAATAAAAATGTTAAACTGATTGGACTAAGTTTGACCCAATTGAGGACGCTTTTTTGCAGAAATACTAAGCGTAGACCAGAGTATCTGACGGTGAGTGAGCTAAAATGAGCTTGTTCAAGTCATTGGTTAAATTGTGAATATAGGTTCTAAAATTCCTGTTATTGCCCTTTGACAATTGAATAGACCAAGGTGGGACGTTAATCATTTGTGGAGCAAGTTAGTCAGATACGCTGTGATATGAGCGAGTATTGTCGGCTATAAAATAGGTTGGTCACCTATCTGCCAGGATGCAAATGAGGACAATGATACTTCTAACCGTTTAGGCTGCCAGCGAGAAAGGACAGCGGGTGCAATCCCCATGTAGAACCTAACCAGTTCTACCCACTGAGGTCAACATTTTGATGTAAAGGAAATAAGAATTATGGAAAAAACACAAACTGGTGCGGAGTTACCGCAAGTTGTGATTGAAGGTTATAAGGTGACGGTGCAAGTGACGAATAAGCCACTAAGCCTTACAGACGTTTTAGATGATTTGCTGGGGAGACAGCTTGAAAAAATTTGAGTTTTTAGCGGACAAGTCTTGGTAGATTATGTAAAATAGAATAGTAGAACCTCAATCCTTAATCGGTAAGCACCTAAACACTGATTAAGGAGATAAACATGACACAAGCCTGTATTTATTTACGCCTGTCACGAGATGATGGGGATAATGTGGAAAGCAATTCCATCATCAACCAACGCTCACTTTTGAGAGATTATGCCAGAAATCATGATTTCACGATTTTAGAAGAATTTATGGATGATGGTATTAGTGGCTTAACCTTTAACCGCCCTGACTTTAACCGTATGATGGCAATGGTAAATGATAAGACAATTGATACTATTATTGTTAAGGACTTGTCTCGCTTCGGTCGTGACTATATTGAGACTGGGAAATACCTTCAGCGAATTTTTCCTGCTATGGGAGTTAGGTTTATCTCGGTCAATGACCACTATGATAGTATGACCGCAGACACCAATGAAACACATTTGGTTATGCCTATAAAAAGTCTTATTAACGATAGTTACTGTCGAGATATTTCAACCAAAGTTAGAAGTACCCAAAAAGCTAAACGGCAAAAGGGCGAGTTTATTGGAGCTTTTGCCCCTTATGGCTATCGCAAAGATGACAAGCAACGGAATCATCTAGTGGTTGATGAGAATGTACGCCCTACTATTGAGAAAATCTTTGCTCTTAAACTAGAGGGATATTCGTCAAACGCTATTGCAGGCTTTCTTAACCAGGCAGGGATAGAGACTCCCTTGCAACGTAAGAAAGCCTGTCAGGAAAAGATTAAAGTTTTTTATGGCCATTGCCATAAGTGGAACACCAAAATGGTCAACCGTATTTTGACCAACCGTGTCTATACTGGTACCTTGGAACAAGGTAAACAGACCAAACTTAATTACAAGTCGCAAAAATCTGTAGCTGTCAATCCAGAAGATTGGGTGCGAGTGGAAGATACCCATGAAGCCATTATTTCAAAAAGTACCTTTGCTATTGCGAATAACCTCTTACTCAGGGATGTTAAGCACGGGAAGAAGCTGCCTGACCTTTTTGCAGGATTATTATTTTGCAGCGACTGTCAGGCTCAGCTTGTACAACGAAAACTTCGCTATAAGGACAAAGAGACTGTTCAATATATTTGTAGCACCTACAATAATGGACGAGGATGTAGCCGTCATGCAATTAAACAAGAGAGATTACTAGACTTAGTATTGACCTTTATTCATCAATACCTTGACTGGAAGTCTTATCTGATTAAAGCAGTTCCTGATTATTTGAACCAAGAACAGTTTTTGGAAGTTGATTTTACTTCTTTGCTTGCGAATCGCAAGAAGTATGAACAGTTGCTCCAGTCCTTGTATTTGGATTTAGACGACGGTTTGATTAATGATACAGAATACCAAGAGTTTCAGCGAAGCTATCGTCAAAAGCTAAAACAGATTGAGGACACCATCATTCAAAAGAAAGCACTAGCTCAAACCCTGTATGACAAACTTCAGGATAAGGAACGGTGGTTAAATCAGTTGAGTGAAATCCAAAAAGATAAAGAACTCAATCGTCTCACTTTAGTGACCTTACTTGACCGGATTGTCATTCATGAGAATCAGGAGTTGACCTTGGTATTTCATGATGTGGCAGAACTAGAAGTCCTCCAGCAGTTTTCTCATAGAGAGACGGAGGTGATCTAATGGCACGTACCAAGAACCGCTACCGCAAGGAAACGATAATAGAAGAGGTATCACTTCAAACTTATCGTACAGGCATTTACATTCGCCTATCCAAAGAACGTACTGAAACCTGGAGAAACAAGTCGCAGTCCTTAGAGACACAAGAAAGTCTAGCTAGAGCCTTTGCCAAGGAGAAAGGGTTAACTGTAACCAAGTGTTACATCGACTATGAATATTCTGGAACAACCTTTAATCGACCTGCCTACCAGGACATGATGGAAGATATCAAAAAAGGGATTATCAACTGTATCTTGATTCGGGACTTATCCCGTTTGGGTCGAAACTACATTGAGATGGGACGACTGATTGATAAAGTATTCCCCTTTTTGGGAGTTCGTCTTATTTCAATCAATGACAACTTAGACACACTCAACGGATTAGAAGATAAGAAATCCTTTGAGGTGGAAATTAATAATTTGGTCAACGACTTATACTCTAAGGATATTTCAAAGAAAGTTATGACTTATCATATTCAGCAGGCTAGTCAAGGGTACTATATTGGAACTTCTGCTCCGTATGGGTATCGCATTGACCGCAATGAAGCTGGTGCAAGGTTAGTCATAGATAATCAGGTTAGGCCAATTTTAGAGTTTGTTTTTCAAGAGGCAATCGAAGGTAAATCCATGCCTCAGATTACTGCTGAATTGAATCGTAGAGAAATTGCTGTACCTCATTCCTACCGTAAGACAGGTCAATTATATAGAAGTGAGCAGGATACGAAAAGATGGCAAGCAGGAAATTTACTTCGTCTGATTAAGATGCCTTTTTACAGGGGAGACCTTGTTCAGCGAACACGAAACAAATCCTTATCTGAAGATGACTATATCTATTTTGAAAATGCACAGGAAGCCTATATCAGCAAAGATGACTACGAAAAAATTCTTCAGTATTCTGCTAGTCGTAAGTCTGTTAAAAAGACTGACCGAGTAAAAACTCCAAATCGCTATAAAGGTTTGATTTATGGCAAAACCAAATCAACTCAAATGGTTCGAAAGCGTCGCCATTTTTCAAATAATAAGTCTGATTATGATTACTATTACTTTATGGACTATCACTATGATTCAGAGACAGCTGAGAGAAAAACCGTTTATATCAGTGAAAATGCTCTGGATAAGATAGTAGTAGAGCTGATACAATCAGAAATGAAGCGTTTAGGTACAGTTGAGACTTTATTGCCTCGACTTGAATCTAAAAAGGAGAATTGCCTAAAGATATATCAAAAGCAGCTGAGGGGTCATCAAGGTTCAATAGTACAATGGAATGCTGAACTAAGCGATCTTTACGCAGCGTTCAGTCTTAACCGGTCTAAGCGAGAAGACTATCTTTCCAAAAAGAAAGAAATAAACTCAAAAATCAAAACCATTTCACAAGAATTAGCCCAATGTGAAACTTCAATAAAGCAGATTGAGGAGGAGCACAGTAAGCAGGTGAATTGGGTTAGACATCTAGCCAAGAGTAGCAATCAAGCAGTTTTAACGGCAGAACTCTTAAATGCTTTAATAGAACGGATTGAAGTTGATGTGGACAAAACAGTCACAGTAACTTTTAACTGTCGGATCGGGGGGGACAAGCATGACTAAAATCGCTCTATACCTCCGCTTGTCAGTTGATGAGGCTAATACAGATGAAAGCAACTCAATTACTCATCAACGGTACTTATTAAACCATTTTCTTAACCAAGAACCTAAGTTCAAGAACTGGGAACGTTTGGAGTTTGTGGACGATGGTTTTTCGGGCACCAGTCTTAACCGTCCAGCCTTTAAACGCATGATGGCTGATGTTAAGGCTGGAACTATCCGTAATATCATCGTCAAGGATTTGTCTCGATTTATGCGTGACTATTTGGAATTGGGAAACTATTTGGAGAATATCTTTCCTTTTCTCGGAGTTCGATTTATTGCTCTCAACGACCATTATGATAGCCTGGTGTCTGAACATAATGGACTGGATATTGATGTGCCCTTTAGAAACTTACTCAATGATTTCTACGCCAAAGATGTTTCTGAAAAAGTCAAGAGTGCAATGAACAGTATGAAACGATCTGGGAAGAACATGAGTTGGTTACCACCGTTTGGTTATATCAAGGACCCAAATGACCGATTTAAGATTATCATTGATGAGGAAGTCGCTCCAATTGTGAGACGAATTTTTAGACTTTGCATTGAGGGAATGGGAACTCAAAAAATAGCGATGTTACTTAATAGTGAACAGACGATTACTCCAGCTGAGAGGAAAATGCAGGTTAGTCAAGCAAGGTATACAAAATCAATTATCATTACTGCCGAACAAAAGAGGAATGTATGGACGAGAAGTGGTATTCTCCAAATACTCAAAAATGAAGCCTATAAGGGGACATACCTGTTTAATACTAGAACAACGGTAAATGGTAAGCAGATTCGGCGGCCTGAATCAGAGTGGGAACGTCTTGACAATAATCATGAGGCAATTGTATCAAGTGAGGACTTTGACAAAGCTCAACGATCACTTGCCTCTCGCATTAGTGGGCCGAAAAATCAGACTTGCAACCAGCCAGAAGAAGTTTTATTACGAGGCTTAGTTATCTGTGAACATTGCGGGCATCGTCTCCTTCGATATAGCCACTATAACAACTATGATTATTTTTATTGTCGTTACTGTAGAAGTCAAGGCCAGACCATGAAGTCCTGTCGGATAGATAGAATAGAAGAGGCTATCGAGAAAGAATTAAAGTCTCGGTTGCCGAAGAACTCTCCAAAGCTATCAAAAACGAATCTTATAAGAGAAGCTGAACGGCTGAAAACTCAAAAGGTTTCTCATTTTCAAGACTATAAAGAGGGCTTGATGACAAGAGAAACTTACATGGAAAAACGTCAGAACTTAGATAATTCTATAATGGAAATAGAAGAACAATTAAAGGTAGTTGGTAGGGAAAATATAGCATTTGACAAAAAAATGACCAGGGAAGTGGTTGACACTCATATCGAGAGGATTGTCGTCAATGGCCAAGGTTCTTTTACAGTTGTCTATAGATAATCTAATGAGAGACTTGTGTAATAGCGAGTCTCTTTCTTAAAAAGTAGCTTTGTGGTATAATAAGGGTGTTTTCAGTGTAGAAAAATAGTGTCATTTACTTGACATAAGAGGGTTGGTGTGACGTAGATCAATCGGTTAAGGATAATGTGATTAAAGAAGTAAAAGAAGAAGCGGGACTCGAGGTTGAAGCAAAACGCGTTGTGGCGATTTTGGACAAACATAAGAATAATCCAACCAAGTCTGCACACCGTGTAACAAAGGTATTTATTCTTTGCAAGGTTATTGGTGGGGAATTTCAACCAAATTTGGAAACAATCGGCTCAGCTTATTTTGAACTTGACGACTTGCCACAGCTATCTTTAGGGAGAAATACACCAGAACAAATAGCCCTTTGTTTTGAAGCTTGTCATGCCGAACATTGGGAAACACGATTTGATTAAGGAGGAAAAATGACGTACCAAGGATACTTGATTGATTTAGATGGGACAATTTATGAAGGGAAAAAGCGCATACCAGCTGGGGAACGATTTGTACATCGATTGCAGGAACGACAAATTCCCTATTTATTTGTGACCAATAATACCACCCGCAGACCTGAAACGATACAGGCCATGCTGGCTGAGCAATTCAATATTGTGACGCCACTCGAAACCATCTACACTGCAAGTCTTGCTACCATCGACTATATGAATGATTTGGGTAAAGACAAGACCGTTTATGTAATCGGTGAAGATGGGCTAAAATCAGCTATTTATGAGGCAGGTTACGTTGAGGATACAAATAATCCTGCCTATGTCGTTGTTGGGCTAGACACTGATTTGACTTATGAAAAACTCACGATTGCTACATTAGCGATCCAAAAAGGAGCAACCTTTATTGGCACCAATCCAGATTTGAATATTCCAACTGAGCGTGGGCATTTACCGGGAGCAGGTTCATTATTGGCGCTATTAGAAGCTGCAACTCGGATCAAACCAGCCATCATTGGAAAACCAAAATCCATCATTATGGATAAGGCCTTGGAGATACTGGGAACTGAAAAGAGTCAGACAATTATGGTTGGTGACAATTATTTGACAGATATTCGGGCAGGTATTGATAATGGTTTTTCAACCCTTTTGGTACTTACTGGTTTTACGAAGCCAGAAGAAGTAGCTCATTTACCAATTGCGCCAACCCATGTGTTGAATAGTTTAGATGAATGGAGCTTTGATGAAAACTAAACTACAAGTATTCGGAACGGTTTTATTTGTGCTGTCGGGTGCAATCCTTGCTACCATTTATTTGGCATGGCTAGTTTTTCCTGTTGAAATTTCTTATCTAGGGCTGGAAAAAATCGTCTATATGAAATCGGCAGACATCTCATATAATTTCAATATTTTGATGAACTATTTAACCAATCCATTTCAGACAGTTTTAGACATGCCTAACTTTTCTTCCTCAGTTGATGGTCTCAAACATTTCGCTGATGTGAAAAAACTATTTCATTTAGCGCAAGGTGTGTTTGTTCTAAGTTTTCCCGCTTTTTTCTTGTTTATCAAACAGATTCTTTTAAAAGGCCATGGCTGGTTGGTTCAAAAAACCTTCTTGTGGATGATGCTTGCACCGGTTGTCATCGGCTTAATGGGGCTTCTTATGGGATTTGACCAATTCTTTGTTCTTTTTCATACGGTCCTTTTTCCTGGCGATTCTACTTGGTTATTTGATCCAGTCAAGGATCCTGTCATTTATATTTTACCTGAGGAATTTTTCTTGCATTGCTTTATTTTATTTTTTGTTCTTTACGAAGTGTTCTTCTGGGCAATGCTTGCGTGGTCTCGAAAAAGCAATCGATTGGCAAGTTGACCTAGGACAGGTTTTTATGATTTAAAATCAAAAAAGATTGACAAACGGATGCATTCATAGTAGAATGATAAAGACTTTGAAATTGAGGGGAGTGAAAAAAATGTCAAAAACAGTAGTACGCAAGAACGAATCACTTGATGATGCTCTTCGTCGTTTCAAACGTGCGGTTACTAAAGCTGGTACTCTTCAAGAAACACGTAAACGTGAATTCTACGAAAAACCATCTGTAAAACGTAAACGTAAATCAGAAGCAGCTCGCAAGCGCAAAAAATTCTAATTGAATTTAAAACAGCTTTAGGGCTGTTTTTTATTTACATTTTACCTTATCTAACTTATAATAGGTATGTAGAATTGAGTCAAGTCATTTTGTTCATGAAAAAAGGAGTCTTGCATGAGTATTTTAGTAACAGGTGGTGCTGGGTATATTGGTAGCCATACAGTTGTTGAATTGATAAAATTGGGCAAAGAGGTTGTCATTGTTGATAATCTTTCTAATTCAAGTATTCTGGTTTTGGATCGTATTGAGGAGATTACAGGAAAGAGACCGACTTTTTATGAATTGGATGTAGCTGATAAGGCGGCTCTCCGTTCGGTTTTTGAAAAAGAATCGATTGAAGCAGCAATCCATTTTGCAGGATACAAGGCTGTTGGTGAGTCTGTAGAAAAACCAGTAATGTATTATGAAAATAATATCATGTCAACGCTTGCTCTGGTAGAGGTGATGGCTGAATTTGGAGTTAAGAAAATTGTCTTTTCATCCAGTGCTACTGTATATGGATTGAACAATCCATCACCATTGGTGGAAAATATGCCAACAAGTGCGACTAACCCTTATGGTTATACAAAGGTGATGTTGGAACAGATTTTGCGCGATCTCGAAGTTTCTGATAAAGAATGGAGTGTTGCTCTTCTTCGTTATTTCAACCCAATTGGTGCTCATGAATCAGGATTGATTGGTGAAGATCCTGCTGGTATTCCAAACAACCTTATGCCATTTATTGCACAAGTAGCTGTTGGTAAACGGGCAGAGTTGAGTGTATTTGGGAATGACTATGATACTGTAGATGGTACAGGTGTTCGTGACTACATTCACGTAGTTGACTTAGCACTTGGGCACATTAAAGCACTTGAAAAGATTTCGGATACGACAGGTGTATATACTTATAATTTAGGTTCAGGACAAGGAACAAGTGTATTAGAACTCGTACAAGCATTTGAAAAGGTAAATGGAGTTAAGGTACCTTATAAAATTGTTGATCGTCGTCCTGGGGATGTAGCAACTTGTTATGCAAATGCTGACAAGGCTCTGGCTGAACTCAATTGGAAAACCGAAAAAACAATTGAAGATATGTGCCGAGACACATGGAATTGGCAATCTAAAAATCCAAATGGTTATAAGGGTTAATGTTGATTTTTAAAAATATAAAGGTGTGCGCGTAGTGCTCACATCTTCTTTTTTGGGTAACAAAAAAAAGACAGGTGATTCACCTGTCTCTCCAATCAAGAATTATTTCTTCAATAAATCACGGATTTCAGTAAGCAATTCTTCCTGAGTTGGTCCAGAAGGAGCTGGTTTTTCAACTTTTTTAGGGAAAGCTTTTTCTGCAGCTTTAACAATGAAGAAGAGGATAGTGCCAATGATGAGGAAGTTGATTACTGCGCTCAAGAAGTTACCATAAGTAACACCATTCCAGCTCAATTCTGAAATTTTATCTGCACCTGCAGCTTTTAATGCTGGAGTTAACAACAAAGGTGTGATTAAATCAGCTACCAATGAGTCAATGATGGATTTGAATGCAGCACCGAAGATAACTGCGACTGCAAGGTCAATAACATTGCGTTTGAACAAAAATGCTTTTAAATTTTTTAACATATCCTAAATATGTCCTTTCATAAATATTTTACTTTTCTATTATAATCGCTTTTCTTTTTTTTACAATTATAACGACTTGATAGTTTTACTTTTCAAGAAATTTATTATACAATAAAGAATGTTAAAATGTGCAGATTCCCTGAATTTTATGGAGGTAACCGATGTTAGCAAAAGAAAAAATAAATGAGCTTAAGCAATCGGTTAACATTGTAGATATTATTGGTGAATCGGTTGCGCTTACCAAAGCGGGGCGTAATTATTTAGGTTTGTGTCCTTTTCATGGGGAAAAAACACCTTCTTTTAACGTAGTTGAAGATAAGCAATTTTATCATTGTTTCGGTTGTGGTAAATCAGGAGATGTTTTTAAATTTATTGAGGAGTTTCGTGGCGTTTCATTTGCTGATGCCGTGGCAATTATTGCTGAAAAAGCTGGTTTTCAAACTGAATTCATCCCCACTAATCAGCAGGCGCAATCAAGACAGCATCCCCATCAGGTTCTTTTTGATATACACAAGGATGCCGCAAAATTTTACCATGCCTTCTTAATGACGACGAAGATGGGTGAAGAGGCAAGGAGATACTTGCATCAACGTGGTTTGACTGATGAAGTGATTCAAACTTTTCAAATCGGTCTCTCACCACATGAGCAAAATATCCTTTATCAAAAATTATCAGCAGAGTACAATGAGGCAAACTTACTACAGTCGGGCTTATTTAACCCAAGTGAAGGCGAAATGATCTACGATGCGTTTCAAGGGCGTATTATTTTTCCTTTGAGTGATGAATATGGTCGAGTTATCGCATTCTCGGGTCGTATTTGGACGAAAAAAGACCAAGAAAATAAGCAACTAGCCAAGTATAAAAACTCTCGCAGCACGCCGATTTTTAATAAGAGCTATGAGCTGTATCATTTGGATCAGGCTAAGGCTACTATCAAAAAGCAACGGGAAGTGTATCTAATGGAAGGTTTCTTGGATGTCATTGCGGCGCATCGGGCTGGTATCGAAAATGCCGTTGCTTCCATGGGAACATCATTGACACAAGAGCATGTTGGTCACCTTTCTAAATTTTGTAAAAAAGTTGTCCTTACATACGATGGAGATAAAGCTGGCCAGGCTGCAACCATGAAAGCACTGGATGAATTGCAAAATTTTCAGATAGATATTGTGAAGCTTCCTGATAATATGGACCCGGATGAATTTTTACAGAAGAATTCTCCAGAGGCACTGCAACAGATATTGGAAAAATCAAGGATGAGTGATGTTGAGTTTTTAATTCAGTACCTCAAACCTGAAAATCCTGATAACTTGCAGATGCAAATTGAATTTGTTGATAAGATTGCACCGATTATTGCAAAAACACCATCCATTACTGCTCAAAATTCTTATATATACAAAGTGGCAGATTTATTGTCTGATTTTGACTACACACAAGTTGAGTTAGCGGTCAACAATGCACGACTGCAACAACGGCAGACAAGAGTTGGTAGAGGAAATGAGCAAGTTGTTCCAAGAAAGCTGTTTCCTGAACAACCTTTCCTTCGTACTACAAGTCTTATTCGGACAGAGAACCATTTATTATATAGGATGGTTAAACACGCTTATATTTTAAATGAATTTCGACTAAGAGATGATTTTTATTTTGTTACACCAGAACTTCAAGTTATTTATGAAACATTGCGTGAACAGGGCGAAATTACAAGTTATGAATTGTCTCAAATGGATGCCTCGGTTCAACAAGCCTGGTATCGGATGCTGGAAGAACGTTTGCCAGAAGAAGTTGCTCAGGGTGAAATAGAAGAATTGGAGAATAAGCGAGATAAGGAGCTTTTAAAAAAAGAAAATCAATTAATTTCACGAAATATTCGTGAATACTCTCATATGGGAAATAGTGATGTTGCACTTAATGAGTTGCAACAGTTGCTGGATAAAAGAAAACTAATGGAGTAAGCATGACAAATAATAAAGATAAAAAAACTGAAGTAACAACCTTTGACATCCAAGTTGCAGAATTTATTCGCAACCATAAGAAGCAAGGGTCTGCTGCCGACGATGAGATCAATGACCAATTAGTCATTCCCTTTACATTGGATGCGGATGGTATTGACGATTTGCTTCAGCGTATTCAAGATGCCGGAATTGCGATTGTTGATAAAGAAGGTAATCCATCGGCACGGGCATTACGAGTTGAAGAAGAACCAGAATTATCTGACGAAGAATTGCTAGGAAGTAATTCGGCAAAAGTAAATGATCCTGTTCGGATGTATTTGAAAGAGATTGGTGTTGTTCCACTTTTGACCAACGAAGAGGAACAGGAATTAGCCTTGGCAGTAGAAGCTGGTGATCCAGAAGCAAAACAACGTCTGGCAGAAGCTAACCTACGTTTAGTTGTTTCTATTGCGAAGCGATATGTTGGTCGTGGTATGCAGTTTCTTGATTTGATCCAAGAAGGAAATATGGGCTTGATGAAAGCCGTTGACAAATTTGATTACTCAAAAGGATTCAAATTTTCAACATATGCGACATGGTGGATCCGTCAGGCCATTACTCGTGCTATCGCAGATCAGGCTCGTACCATTCGTATTCCAGTACATATGGTGGAAACAATCAACAAATTGGTCCGTGAACAACGTAATCTTCTCCAAGAATTAGGTCAAGATCCGACTCCGGAACAAATTGCAGAACGTATGGACATGACACCTGAAAAAGTTCGTGAAATTCTTAAGATTGCGCAAGAGCCTGTTTCACTTGAAACACCTATTGGTGAAGAGGATGATAGCCATTTAGGAGATTTTATTGAAGACGAAGTCATTGAAAATCCTGTTGACTACACCACACGTGTCGTACTACGTGAGCAACTAGATGAGGTATTGGATACTCTTACTGATCGTGAAGAAAACGTATTGCGTCTTCGTTTTGGTTTAGATGATGGTAAAATGCGCACGTTAGAAGATGTTGGTAAGGTCTTTAACGTAACCCGTGAACGCATCCGCCAAATTGAAGCCAAAGCCCTTCGCAAACTCCGCCACCCATCCCGCAGTAAACCACTCAGAGACTTTATTGAGGATTGATTTTGTCTGGGAGACAAAATCAACCGCTCGCCGAAAACAGGAAACGAGCGAAGGTACTGCGTACCTTTCTAACACCTGCTTGAAAATAAGAGAGCAGGCTAATTTGCGGGGGAGGTTTTGACACAAACTTCGTTTGTTTCATCTCCAACCTTCAACAGTCTCCCAGACTGTTGAAGCCTGCCCAGAAATAAGAAAGCAGGCAAGGTTCAGTGATTTGTTTTGACGGGAGTGGGAAAGGACTCAACCATTCATAGAAGGGTTCGTCAACAATTTTTCGTTTTAAGTTGTTGAGCTGAAACAGTCTATCCCCAGACTTCAATTTATGTGAGCTGACTGCCGTCAGCTTATATCTCCAACTTTAAAAGGTCTCCCAGACCTTTTAAACTCCCACCCCCGCACAGCTCCAACAGTCCTATTCCCCGCTAACTATTTGATATAAAGAACGAATAATTTATTTTCCTATTATAGCCAAGTTTTGGGAAGATAATTAACAAGTAAAATTTCATTGCATTTTTAACATTAGAAAGAGAGTGATTGAAAAATGGCGTATACAGAAGATCAAATTAAAGATATCCAGGAGCGTATTTTTCAAGCTCTTGAAGATGTGATTGACCCTGAACTAGGGATAGATATTATCAATCTAGGACTAATTTATGAAATTCGTTTTATTGATGGCAAAGCTGAAATTGATATGACTTTGACCACAATGGGCTGTCCCTTAGCTGATTTGATTACAGATCAAATACATGATGTTTTAAAAGATGTCCCAGAAGTGACTGAAGTGGATGTGAGACTTGTCTGGTCACCGGCTTGGACTGTTCAAAAAATGAGTCGTTATGCTCGTATTGCATTAGGAATTAAGTAATATAAATATGTGATGGTTTCGAACGTTCGAAACCATTTTTTAAAGAATGTTTGTTGTTTTTGAATAAAATATTACAAATTCTACTTGTCAAAGGACTATTTCCGTGTTACAATAAACAGGCCTAGGAAAAGTAGCGATACCTATTCTAGCAAATATCAGACCTATATGGGACAGAAAATTGTCATAACCAAAGCCTACGGACAGGCGGGTCGAATGCCGAAGCGTGGCGAAAGCCACATTATTGATTGAGTTAAAAGCTCAAATTTTATAAGTTGATTTTAGGATTTACCCTAATTCTTACATCAAATTTTAGTGTGGTGAAAGCACACGTCATCTTGTGAAACGGTCAATAAAGTACGTATATATTTGCACTGGAGAGTAGGAAACGGTAGGCACATAAACTCAAGAGAAGAATAAAAAACGTCAATAACGATTGTAGAGCAGGATTTTACCCTGCTCTTTTTACATGTTTAAAAAGGGCAAAGATAAGATGTTGTACTATAAGTAAAAGCAAAGGAGTTTTTCTACATGAAAAATCAACACCAGGCCCCTATTTATGAGGGATTGGTTAAATTAAGACGCAAACGGATAGTTCCTTTTGATGTTCCGGGTCATAAACGGGGACGCGGAAATGCAGAGCTTGTTGAGCTTCTAGGTGAAAAGTGTGTTGGCATTGATGTCAATTCCATGAAACCCTTAGATAATTTAGGGCATCCTGTTTCGATCATTCGTGAAGCAGAAGAATTGGCAGCAGAAGCTTTTGGGGCCAGTCATGCTTTTCTTATGGTTGGAGGAACTACGTCTTCTGTCCAGACCATGATTTTAGCAACATGTAAGGCAGGGGATAAAATTATCCTTCCTCGGAATGTTCATAAATCTGCCTTGAATGCTTTGGTTTTATGTGGGGCTATTCCTGTTTATGTTGATATGACCGTTCAGCCAAGGATTGGAATTGCTCTTGGACTGGAGAACGACGCTTTTGCACGGGCGATTGTTGAGCATCCAGATGCAGTTGCAGTTTTGATAAATAATCCAACTTATTATGGTATTTGTTCAGATGTTAAAACTCTCACTGAGATGGCCCATAAAGCTGGTATGAAAGTTCTAGTAGATGAGGCTCATGGGGCTCACTTGCATTTTTCTGATCAACTTCCTTTATCCGCTATGGCTGCTGGTGCCGATATGGCTGCTGTTTCCATGCATAAATCAGGTGGTAGTTTGACACAGAGTTCCCTTTTGTTGGTAGGTTCTGAAATGAATGTTGAATATGTTCGTCAAATTATCAACTTAACTCAGTCTACCTCAGCATCTTACTTACTCTTGTCTAGCTTAGATATTTCAAGGAGAAATCTAGCTCTCCGTGGGAAAGAGTCTTTTGAAAAAGTCATTGAAATGGCTGAATATGCCCGTAGAGAAATCAATGCAATTGGTGGTTATTATGCCTATTCAAAAGAATTGATTGATGGACAGTCTGTGTATGATTTTGATGTGACGAAACTTTCTATTTACACACAAGGCATTGGCTTAACTGGTATCGAAGTCTACGATCTTCTGCGAGATGAATACGATATTCAGATTGAATTTGGTGATATTGGAAATATCTTGGCATATATTTCAATTGGTGACCGTTTGCAAGATATTGAGCGGTTGGTGGGTGCTTTAGCGGATATTAAGCGCTTGTATTCACGTGATGGTTCTGATTTAATTTCAGGGGAATACATCCAGCCTCAATTGGTCTTATCCCCTCAGCAAGCATTTTATGCAGAACGTGACAGTCTCTCGCTACAAGATGCTGTTGGACAGGTTTGTGGGGAATTTGTTATGTGCTACCCGCCTGGCATTCCGCTTTTGGCACCAGGTGAACGAGTGACCCAAGAAATTGTAAATTATATTATTTTTGCCAAGGAACGTGGCTGTTCTGTTCAAGGAACAGAGGATCCAGATGTTAATTTTATCAATGTTATTAAGGAGAAATAGGCATGGAAATGTGGTTTTCAGAAGTTCAAACACCTGATGTAAAATTGTCCATTCGCACCAGTCAACAACTTTATGCTGGAAAAAGCGAATACCAAGATATAGCAGTGTTGGACTCGCCAGCCTTTGGAAAAATATTAACCCTTAATGGTCGTGTTTTATTCTCGGATGCAGATGACTTTGTCTACAATGAGATGGCAGTACATGTACCAATGGCAGTTCATCCAAATCCTAAGAAAATCTTGATTTTAGGTGGTGGAGATGGTGGAGTTGCTCAAGTTCTCAGTATGTATCCTGAAATAAAACACATTGATGTAGTAGAGCCAGATGAGTTGTTGGTTGAAGTGTGTCGTCAGTATTTCCCAGACTATGCATCAGGACTTGAAGATGAGCGTGTAGAGGTTTATTTGCAGGACAGCCTGCGGTTCTTGCGCAATTGTGAAAATGAATATGACATTATCATCAATGATGCGACAGATCCATTTGGACACACGGAAGGGTTGTTTACCAAGGAATTTTACGGTAATGCATACAGGGCTTTGAAGGAAGATGGCATTATGGTCTACCAACATGGTTCGCCATTTTATGATGAGGATGAGTCGGCTTTTCGTTCCATGCATCGCAAGGCTAGTCAATCATTTCCAATTAGTCGTGTCTATCAAGCCCATATTCCAACTTCAGCTGCAGGTTATTGGTTATTTGGATTTGCTTCTAAAAAATACCATCCAATTGAAGATTATGATAAGGAAAAATGGAAAGCGCGCGAGCTTTTTACAGAATATTATACAGCTAACCTTCATGTGGGAGCATTTCTCTTGCCCCGCTATGTAGAAGACATTTTAGAAGAGGAGGAGAAAAGAAAATGAGTCGTTTATTAGTCATTGGTTGCGGTGGCGTAGCCCAGGTTGCCATCAGCAAGGTGTGTCAGGCAGAAGATACTTTCAAGGAGGTCATGATTGCCAGCCGTACCAAGTCCAAGTGTGATGATTTGAAGGCTGCCTTAGAAGGAAAAACTTCGGTAAAAATCGAAACTGCACAAGTGGATGCGGACAAGGTAGAAGAAGTGATTGCCTTGATTGAAAGCTACCAGCCAAAAGCCGTTTTAAACGTTGCCCTCCCATACCAAGATTTGACCATTATGGACGCTTGTTTGGCGACTGGTGTGGACTACATTGATACAGCCAATTATGAAAGTGAAGATACTGAAAATCCTGAATGGCGTGCTATTTACGAAAAACGTTGTGAAGAAGAAGGATTTACAGCCTACTTTGATTACTCATGGCAGTGGGCTTATAAGGAGCGTTTTGAAAAAGCAGGGCTGACAGCGCTTTTGGGATCCGGGTTTGATCCAGGTGTGACCAGTGTATTTTCTGCTTACGCATTGAAACACTATTTCGATGAAATCCACTATATAGATATCTTAGATTGTAATGGGGGAGACCATGGTTACCCATTTGCGACCAACTTTAACCCTGAAATCAACTTGCGTGAGGTTTCAGCACCTGGTTCCTACTGGGAAAATGGCAAATGGGTGGAAGTTGAAGCCATGTCTATCAAGCGAGAATATGATTTCCCAGAAGTGGGTCAGAAAGATATGTATCTTCTCCACCATGAAGAAATTGAATCCCTAGCTAAAAACATTCCAGGTGTGAAGCGGATTCGCTTCTTTATGACTTTCGGTCAATCCTACTTGACTCATATGAAATGCTTGGAAAATGTTGGTCTCTTGCGGACTGACCCAATCAACTTTAATGGACAAGAAGTAGTGCCTATACAATTCCTCAAAGCCCTCTTGCCTGATCCAGCCAGCCTTGGTCCACGTACTGTTGGGAAAACCAACATCGGCTGTATTTTCACAGGGGTCAAAGACGGTGTGGAGAAGACCATCTACATCTATAACGTATGTGACCACCAAGAGTGCTATAAGGAAGTGGGTTCACAGGCTATTTCTTACACAACTGGTGTTCCTGCTATGATTGGAACTAAGCTTGTCATGGACGGAACTTGGAAAAAACCAGGTGTATACAACTTGGAAGAATTGGATCCAGATCCATTTATGGACTTGCTCAATCAATACGGATTACCTTGGCAAGTAGTAGAAAATCCAGTTTTGGTGGACTAGATGAGAATTGATCAAGTCCCAACACCAGCTTATGTCATTGATGAAGCTAAGCTGGTCAACAATTTAGAAATTCTCAAGTCGGTCCAAGAGCGAACAGGCTGTAAGGTCCTTTTGGCCCAAAAAGCCTTCTCCATGTATGCCACCTATCCGCTCATCAGCCAATACCTAGCTGGAACAACTGCATCAGGCCTCTATGAAGCCAAGCTGGGTCGTGAGGAGTTTGGGGGCGAAGTCCATGTCTTTGCTCCAGCCTTCAAGGATGCGGATTTGGAGGAGATTTTGGAGATTGCGGACCATATCGTCTTTAACTCAGAGCGCCAACTCCGCAAGCACGTGGACAAATGCCGAGCAGTTGGAGTCAGTGTTGGCCTGCGGATTAATCCAGAGTGCTCCACCCAAGGTGACCATGCCCTCTATGATCCCTGCGCAGCAGGTTCTCGCTTCGGTGTTCGTATTGACCAGTTTTCAGAAGACCTGCTGGACTTGGTGGATGGTCTGCATTTCCATACACTCTGTGAGCAAAATTCGGATGATTTGAAAACGACCTTGGATGCTGTTGAGGCCAAATTCGGTCCCTATCTACACCGTATTAAATGGCTCAATATGGGCGGAGGCCATCATGTGACCAGAGAAGATTATGATCTAGAATTGCTGATTTCCTCTATCCAGCACATGCAGGAAACCTATGGATTAGAAGTCTACATTGAGCCTGGTGAAGCCATTGCCCTCAATGCGGGTTATTTGGTGACAGAAGTTTTAGATATCATTGAAAATGGTATTGAAACGCTAGTGTTAGACGCATCAGCCACCTGCCATATGCCTGATGTCTTGGAAATGCCCTATCGCCCACCGCTTCGTCATGGCTTTGAGGCAGGTGAAAAGACCTATACATACAGACTATCTTCCAATACCTGCCTGACGGGCGACATCATTGGCGATTATTCCTTTGAAAAACCTGTGGAGATTGGCGACAAGCTCTACTTTGAAGATATGGCTATTTATTCCTTTGTAAAAAACAATACCTTCAATGGCATTGGTCTGCCAAGTCTGGTCTTGATGGACAAGACTGGTGACTGCCGAATTGTTAAGAGTTTTGGATATGAAGATTTCAAAGGGAGGTTGTCATGATAGAAAGTCCAAAAGCGGCTGGCTACCGCATGCCTGCTGAGTATGAGCCCCATCATGGTACCCTCATGGTGTGGCCGACTCGCCCAGGATCCTGGCCCTTTGATGGTCAGGGGGCGAAAAAAGCCTTTAGCCAGGTCATTAAAACCATTGCTGAAAGCGAGCAGGTCTATCTCTTGGTGGATGAGGTACACCGTGAGGAGGCTCAATCCATGTTGGGGGCTAACATCACATACCTGGACATCCCCACCAACGATGCTTGGGCGCGTGACACAGGTCCGACGGTTTTGGTCCATGAAAATGGCAGAGCCTTGTCTATCGATTGGGCCTTTAACGCTTGGGGCGGAAACTATGATGGTCTTTATCAGGACTATGAGTCAGATGATCAGGTGGCTAGTCGATTTAGTCAAGCCATCGGTCTGCCAGTCCACGATGCCCATCCCTTTGTCCTAGAAGGCGGAGCCATCCATAGCGACGGTGAGGGAACCATCTTGGTGACAGAATCCTGTTTACTAAGCCCAGGCCGCAACCCTCATCTAACCAAGGACCAGATTGAGCAGGTGCTTCTAGATAGTCTAGGTGCTGAAAAGGTTCTCTGGCTTCCATACGGAATTTTCAATGATGAAACCAATGAACATGTGGACAATGTTGCGGCCTTTGTTGGTCCAGCTGAGATAGTTTTAGCCTGGACAGATGATGAGGCAGACCCCCAATATGCCATGTCCAAGGCTGATTTGGACTACTTGGAAGAGCAAGTAGATGCTAAGGGCAGAAAGTTTACCGTACATAAACTGCCTATTCCAAAACATCCTATTCTAGTAACAGAAGAGGATTTGCCAGGCTATGTCTATGAAGAAGGGGAAGAAGAACGGACTGCTGGCGAACGCTTGGCAGCTTCCTATGTGAATTTTTACGTCAGCAACGGTGCGGTATTAGTGCCTCAGTTTGATGATGAGCATGACGCTCATGCACTGCATCTCCTAGCGCAGCTTTTTCCAATCAGAAAAGTCGTCGGCATACCAGCCCGCGACATCCTGCTAGGAGGTGGAAATATTCACTGTATCACCCAGCAAATCCCACTTTATGGTGCTAAATGTCCCTGATACGACGTCGTTGAATTGCCCATCATGAATTTATGAAAAGGATCAAAAAAAATGAGAAATGTTACTGTTGCTGCTGTTCAAATGCAATGCAGTCATATTTTAGCTGAAAATTTGGCGACTGCAGAGCGTTTGGTCAGACAGGCTGCTGGTCAGGGAGCGCAGATTATTCTCCTGCCTGAACTTTTTGAGCGTCCTTATTTTTGTCAAGAACGCCAATATGACTATTATAGCTACGCTAAATCTGTAGAGGAAAATGATGCTGTTCAGCACTTTATTCCCATTGCCAAAGAATTACAGGTGGTTATACCCATTTCTTTTTATGAAAAAGATGGAAATAGCCTCTATAATTCCATTGCGGTTATTGATGCGGATGGTAGTGTTTTGGGAGTTTACCGTAAGACTCATATTCCTGACGACCATTATTATCAGGAGAAGTTTTACTTCACACCGGGAAATACTGGGTTTAAGGTCTGGGAAACTCGCTATGCCAAGATTGGTATTGGCATCTGTTGGGACCAATGGTTTCCAGAAACTGCTCGCTGTTTGGCTCTAAATGGGGCAGAATTGCTTTTTTACCCAACAGCTATCGGCTCAGAGCCGATTTTGGATACAGATAGCCAAGGACATTGGCAACGGACCATGCAAGGGCACGCTGCGGCCAATATCATACCAGTTATTGCAGCTAACCGTATTGGCTTGGAAGAAGTCCAGCCATCTGACGAAAATGGTGGACAGTCTTCTAGTTTATGTTTCTATGGTTCCTCTTTCTTGACTGATGAGACAGGAGAACTTTTAACAAAGGCGGGACGTGAGGAAGAAGTTGTCTTGCTTGCAGTGTATGATTTGGATAAGGGAGCGCGTGAACGTTTGAATTGGGGACTATTTAGAGACCGCAGACCTCATATGTATCGACGTATTTCGGAATAAGAAGCAGAAAGAATTCTTCAAAATACTAAAAAAACTTGGTTGATTGGACCAAGTTTTTTATTTCAAAAAATGATGTAGCCAGTAGCTACAGTAAATCCAAAAATAGCTGTATGCAATGATAGAAAATGGTCGACAGATTAGGATAATCGAAATGAACTTCCGATAGCTCATACTTGTCAGTCCAGAAATCATCACAACAATATCGGCTGGAGTGAAGGGGAATAACATACAGAAAACGAAGAATATTTCATAACCTCGCTTATTGTCAACTTTCTTTTCATATTTATCGAACGTTTCTTCGTTCATAAATAAGAGACAGAATTTTTTACCATATCTCCGAGCGAGCCAGAATAAAATAATACTTCCAATATTTATTCCAATGTAATTTAGGATGAAACCCCACCAAAATTTAAAGACAAGGAAACCAACGACAGTTGTTACCCCACCAGGAATGATAGGGAAAACAACTTGAATAATTTGTAATCCTATGAAAGTTAAGCTGCCATAGACACCTTGATTTTGTAATAAATTGGATAATGCATTCTGATCATTTAATATTCCGATTTTGTAAAGCCAAAAAAGGAATATAGCTGTGCCGATCAATACAAGCACACTTAGAACTTGTATAACTTTTTGAAAGAATTTATACATAATTTCATTCTACCATATTTCTTTTGTAATTAAAATTCAGGAACATAAATAAATACTCTTTGCAATTCATTCAAGAATCTGATATAATAACTCTCGTATCTAACCCACGGGGTTGTTACGGATTCGACAGGCATTATGAGGCTTGTTCTGCAACCCATCGGCAGATGTAAAAATGCCAGTTAAATATAACTGCAAAAAATACAAATTCTTACGCATTAGCAGCTTAATAACCTGCTAGCGTGACCATTCGCAAATTGCTTGTGTTTGTTGATTGGTCTTAATTTTACAAGCTACGTTGGAATTGAGTCAGGCTGTTCCAAAAGAGATTTACTGACTCGCTTGTACTCGGTTTGAGTTATGTATCGAGTCCAAGTTAAAGTAAGACATAACCTATGGTTGTAGACGAATAAGTTAGCAGATGTTTGGACGTGGGTTCGACTCCCACCAACTCCATATATGGAAGATTACTCAAGAGGCTCAAGAGGCCGTGTTGGAAACGCGGTAGGCGTGTAACAGCGTGCGTGGGTTCGAATCCCATGTCTTCCGTATTGCAAGAACGATTTAAAATCGTTCTTTTTTATTTTTCAAAAGAGTCTTTCCATCAATGACGTTCATTTTAAGGCACATACAACTTGATTTTTAAGGAAAATGTGGTATGATAAGTGACAATATACTTATGAAAGAGATGTAAATACTATTGAATGTTCAGAAATTAGCCAAAACCGAGTTGCATTGTCATCTAGATGGTTCATTGTCGCTTTCACTTATTCGAAAACTTGCTCAATTAGCTAATCTCTCTCTCCCAGAAGAAGATAGTGATTTACGTCAGTTAGTCAGTGTTGATGGCAAGGTGGATAGTTTGATGACCTATTTGAAAAAGTTTGATTATACTCGTCCACTATTACAAACTTCTGAGGCTCTCGAATTAGCTGCGTACGATGTTGTGCAACAAGCTGCAATGGATAATATTTTGTATATTGAGATTCGTTTTGCCCCCGAGTTATCAACTGATGGAGGTCTCACTGTCCTAGAGGCCGTAGAAGCAGTTTTGGCAGGATTAGAGCGCGCTCAGAAAGATTTTCATATAATGGCTAAATTATTGGTCTGTGGATTAAAACAAACCAATCCAAGTCAGACTAAAGAAATCTTTTCAGCCATTGCAGATTTGGCCCTTAAAGGCTTAGTTGGTTTTGATTTTGCAGGAAATGAGGCTGAATATCCAACGGAGGATTTAGAAGAGCTTATCCAATTTACACAATCCTTGGGCTACCCTATCACATTTCATGCTGGTGAATGTGGCTGTGTGACCAATGTTGCTCATGCTCTGGCACTTGGTATTAAGAGGATTGGACACGGAACCGCCCTCTATAAGAACCCGAAGGTTATTCAGGGACTTATTCATAGTGGAGCAACGGTCGAAATGTGTCTAACATCAAACCTCCAAACTGGAGCTGCCTCATCACTAGCAAGCTTTCCCTATTCTCAACTGATAGAGGCGGGAGCAAAAATCACAATCAATACCGATAATCGAACCGTTTCAAATACAAACTTAAATAAAGAGTACCAACTGTTTATCGAACATTTCGGTACAACTAAAGAAGATTTTTATCAATTTAACTGTCACGCCATTCATGCAAGTTTTGCTAGCGAGAAAGAAAAGGAAAAATTGTTACGCATTCTTTCGCTAGCCTACCAACAATTACCTGTAAAAAGAAAGCTCTATACCACGTCCGAGTGACATGGAAAGAGCTTTTTATTATTGTAGGTTCAACTTCTTGGTCATGATATAATGGGTACCAAAGTAATACCCAAAGGCCAAAACAATATTTAATAATACAAAGAACGGATTTGGATATAAAGAGCTAATGGTATCTGCATATACATCTCCTTGGTTAATATAATAGAACATACTGATTGAGCCTGACAAAATACTGATACCGATGTAAGTTAAAATGGCAAATAGTAATCGATGATCTCGAAATAGTTGACCAACTGAAATAGAGAAGTAGATAAGTAGGATTCCCCTTATACTCTCAATCAATGTACTAAGAGCATATGCGATGAATACACCGATATCAACTTGCTGAAACAAGTATTGCAGTTCAGGAATTAATAATTCATTCGTTGACATAAGTACGAAACTGATTACTATTCCAATAGCTAGGAGAGCAGTTATTCCTGCCAAGAAGTACCATACTAAAGAGGCGACTAGTTTACTAAGGATCAGTTGGTGACTATTGACTGGAAGGGTCATGGTTAAGTATCCTTGTCTTCCGTAAATATTGCTTCTAAAACGGTTGATGACCAGAACGAAGGTTGATAGAAAGAGTGCTGCAATTAGAATACCGAATACCATTGATGAAGTACCGAAAAGGAACATTTCTGCGTTTGCAGTACTCACAGCAGATGTATTTGATTTTAATACCAAAGCCTGTATCCAAAAACCTAATACGACTGAAAGAATAATGACTCCCAAGTAGATTCCTAAATACCATTTTCCAACGGATTTGAATTCATATTTTAATAGTTTTTTAAACATTACAATCCCCTTACATGTTCTGCTTTAAAATCTTGACGGAAGAGTGAATCAATGGATTCTCCTGCTTCAATTCTCAAATCATCTACGTTCCCTTGTCGGATAACACTACCGTACTGTAGGAAAATGACTTCATCTAATATTTGTTCAACATCAGCAATTAAATGAGTAGAGATGATAACGGAAGCCGTTGGAGAATAATTATTGATAATTGTACGTAAAATATAATCACGTGCTGCAGGATCAACTCCGCCAATTGGTTCATCTAATACATACAATTGCGCTTGTCGACTCATAACTAATATCAATTGAACTTTTTCTTTGTTCCCTTTTGAGAGATGTTTCATTCGACTATTCAAATCAATTTGCAATTCCGCTAAGAGGGTGCAGGCACGTTCCATATTAAAATCTTTGTAAAAATCTGCAAAAAAATGTACAGCTTCAATTACTTTCATTTGTTCGTCCAAATAGGTTGTATCTGGAAGATAGGAAACGATAGCTTTTGTTTCTGGTGAGGGGGTAAGCCCATTAATGAGAACTTGACCATACTCAGGTTGAAGTAAGCCGTTGATAATCTTAATCATAGTTGTTTTTCCTGAACCATTTGGACCTAACAAGCCAATTATTTTTCCAGCTGGTAATTTCAAGTTAACATTGTTCAGTGCGACAGCACCTCCATATGACTTGGAAACTTGTTGTAACTCGACCAGTGTAAACGCATTATTCATAAGAAACTCCCTTCAAGAAATCATCTAGTTGTTTAACTAATTCGTCTTGCTTGAAACCTAAATCAAGCATATTTGTAACAAAATTATCTACTTCATTCTGTGCTAATTGGAGACGAGTTCGTCGGATTAATTCTTCGTTATCTGTCACATATCTGCCAGTGGTTCTAACGGAGTAAACGAATCCTTCTGTTTCAAGGTCAGACAACGCTCGTTGGACTGTGTTGGGGTTTACACCAGCAGTCTCAGCTAAATATCGGACAGTAGGAAGTTTGTCTCCTGATTTTAATTGGTTTGTTACTATTTGCAATTTTATGGTATTGCTTATCTGGATGTATATTGGGATGTTATTATCAAATTTCCAAGCCATGATTTGCGCCTTTCTATAGGTTAGGTTGTGTTTGTATTTTTGTTCTATATACATAATACAAAAAAACTTCTTGGACTGCAAGAGAAATGTTTCATCAAGATGTATTTTTGACAAGAAATATGAGGTTAGAATGATTTTGAATTGAAAATCAGGTGAAGATAGGTTGTAAAACTTGAACTCTGAATTTTGGAATTACCGAACCACGGAATGCTTGGTATCGATATTTTTGGTATAATGTATATAATAATAAAAAAGGAGAACACCATGCTAGCGCAATTAGATACAAAAACCGTCTATACCTTTATGGATAGCATGGTTACAATTGAAGAATACGTTAAACGTGCAAAAAATCTCGGCTATCAAACTATAGGAATCATGGATATTCATTCTTTGTACGCTGCATATGGATTTTTGGAAGCCTGTCAAAAAGAAGGGCTCAGACCCATCATTGGTTGTGAATTGGACTGGAAATATAATAACGGCCAGTCAGAAATTTTAACGAAACTGATCGCATTATCGACAAAGGGTTACCAAAACCTGATGAAAATCTCTACCGCAAAAATGACCGGTCAAGATGATTTTGATTCGATTCGTCAATTCCTTCAAGATATTGCAGTTATTGTCCCTTTTAAAGATGGTGTCGATAAACTTGATTTAGGGGTAGACTATTATATAGGTATTTATTCAGATACACCAGTTCAGTCTTTTGACCATCCTGTCCTTCCGTTACATACAGTGCGTTATTTTCAAGAAAATCAACTAGAGAGTCTACAAGTTTTACGTGCTATCAAAGACAACATTCCTCTTAATCAAGTAAACGAAATTGAACACCAACAAGTTTTATTATCTGCTGAAAGATTGACGATGAGCTTCATCGACCGATATCCTCAGGCAATCTCCAATCTTGCACAATTAGTGGAGAACGTTTCTTATCATCTTGATAAAAAAGTTAAACTTCCTCGATTTAATCGTCAGCGACCTGCAGTTGAGGAATTGAGAGAAAAAGCACAGGCAGGCTTAGTGGAAAAACAATTGGATTTCCCCCTTTATCAAGAACGTTTGGATAAGGAATTGGCCATCATTCATCAGATGGGATTTGATGATTATTTCCTGATTGTATGGGATTTACTTCGATTTGGTCGTAGCCAGGGTTACTATATGGGAATGGGACGAGGATCAGCTGTAGGAAGTTTGGTTGCTTATGCATTAAATATTACAGGTATTGATCCTGTCAAACACAACTTGCTATTTGAACGGTTTCTAAACAGTGAAAGGTATTCTATGCCTGATATAGATATTGATATACCGGATGTCCATCGCTCGGATTTTATCCGTTATGTCCGTGATCGCTATGGTAGGACGCATGCAGCTCAAATTGTGACCTATTCTACTTTTGGAGCCAAGCAAGCTATCCGCGATGTCTTTAAGCGTTTTGGAACACCGGAATATGAACTGACCAATATTACTAAAAAAATTTCTTTTCGTGATAGTCTGGAGTCCGCTTATCAGAGAAACGCCGCATTTCGCCAAATCATCAATAGTAAAATAGAGTATCAAAAAGCCTTTGCTATTGCTAGACAAATTGAAGGCCAGCCAAGGCAAACATCAATTCATGCTGCGGGTGTTGTGGTTAGTGACGAGGACTTGACGGATACTATTCCATTAAAAATCGGCGAGGATATGCTGATAACGCAGTATGATGCTCACGCGGTTGAAGCTAATGGACTTCTAAAGATGGATTTTCTGGGGTTAAGAAACCTGACATTTGTTCAGAAAATGGCGGAATTGGTCAAGAAGAAATATAATAAAACGATTGATATTGCTGCAATTGATTTGGAGGATTCGGCAACTTTAGAATTATTTGCCAAAGGGCTGACCAAAGGTATTTTTCAATTTGAACAGCCAGGTGCTATTAGCTTATTAAAACGTGTAAAACCTACTCGTTTTGAGGATATTGTAGCTACTACAAGTTTGAACCGTCCTGGTGCGAGTGATTATTCAGAGAATTTTGTTCAACGAAAACAGGGCAAAGAAGCAGTCGTCTTGTTAGATCCATCAATTGCTTCCATTCTTGAACCGACCTACGGGATTATGCTTTATCAAGAACAGGTCATGCAGATTGCTCAAGTGTATGCTGGATTTACACTTGGGAAAGCCGACTTGCTCCGTCGAGCCATGTCTAAGAAAAATGCTCAGGAGATGCAAGCGATGGAGGCTGATTTTTTATTAGGAGCTGAAAAGAATGGCCATGAGAAGTCAAAAACCAAAGATATTTTTGCGATGATGGCCAAGTTTGCTGGCTATGGTTTTAATAGAAGTCATGCCTATGCGTATTCAGCCCTTGCCTTTCAGATGGCCTTTTTTAAAACTCATTATCCAGATGTATTTTTTGAAGTGATGATGAATTATTCGAATGTAGGTTATATTCATGATGCCTTGCAATTCGAATTTCACATTGCTCCATTGTACATCAATACCATTCCCTACCATGATAAATTTGAGAAAGATAAAATCTACATGGGTCTAAAAACTATTAAAGGATTATCTAAAGATTTCGCTATTTGGATAATAGAAAATCGACCATTCATTACATTCGAAGATTTTATTCTACGACTACCTCATCAATATAGAAAAAAAGAACAATTATTGCCATTGATACAACTTGGTTTATTTGATGAGATTGAGTCGAATCGGAAGAAAATAGTTGAAAATCTTGAAAATCTGTTCGTTTTTGCGGAAGCATTTGGGACATTTTTTGCGGAGGAAGCCTATAGTTGGAAGCATGTGGATGACTATTCGAATATCGAGAAATACAACATGGAACAAGAAATAATTGGTTTGGGGATTAGTCCACACCCTCTCATTCAATTACGAAAACAATCTTCCCAACGACTTACTGACATTGCAGATTTAGAAACTGAAAGCAAGGCGACAGTTTTGGTTCAAATTCAATCTGTGCGTGTTATTCGAACAAAAAAAACTGGGGAGCAGATGGCCTTTTTACAGGTGACTGATACGAAACAGAAATTAGATGTTACCTTGTTTCCTGAAACTTACAGGAAGTATCAGTCATTATTAAAGGAAAATAGTTTCTGTTATATCACGGGAAGGGTTCAAGAAAGAGAGGGACAGCACCAACTTGTACTAGACCAGTTGGAATTGGTTTCTCAGGAAAAATGTTGGATTTTGATGGAAAATCGGGAAAATGATTTTGCGATTGCTCGAATCTTAGACAGATACAAAGGCCCCATCCCAGTTATATTACACTATCAAGATCGGAACGAAACAATAAAAGTTGAGCAATTTAGCGTTGTAAAATCACCACAATTAGTAGAAGAGTTGGCAGAATTTGTTATGAAAACGGTTTTTCATTGAAAAATAGCAAAAAGTCAAGCATCTTCCTTGCAAGTATGTTATAATAAGGCAGTTAAAATGAAATTTAAAGGAGCAAATGAAATGAAGCGTATTGGTGTTTTAACCAGTGGTGGAGACGCACCTGGTATGAATGCTGCCATTCGTGCAGTTGTTCGCCAAGCAATTTCAGAAGGAATGGAAGTATATGGTATCAATGAAGGCTATGCTGGAATGGTAGCTGGAGATATTCACCCATTAACTGTCCGTTCCGTTGGAGATATCATCTCTCGTGGTGGTACATTCCTTGGTACTGCTCGTTATCCAGAATTTGCCAAGTTGGAAGGTCAACTAAAAGGGATCGAGCAATTGAAAAAACACGGAATTGAAGGTGTTGTAGTTATTGGTGGCGACGGCTCTTATCATGGAGCTATGCGTCTTACTGAACATGGTTTCCCAGCAATTGGGTTACCTGGTACGATTGATAACGATATTGTAGGAACTGATTTCACTATTGGTTTTGATACTGCTGTTACAACAGCCATGGAAGCTATCGATAAAATTCGTGACACTTCTTCAAGTCACCGCCGTACTTTCGTTGTTGAAGTAATGGGACGTAACGCTGGGGATATTGCGTTGTGGTCAGGTATTGCATCTGGTGCAGATGTTATCATTATCCCAGAAGAAGGATTTGACATTCAAGATGTTGTTGAAAAAGTTAAATCTGGCTATGAAAATGGTAAGAAACACAGTATCATTGTATTGGCAGAAGGTGTTATGCCGGCTAGTCAATTCGCTAAAGAATTGAAAGCAGCTGGTGACGTTAGCGATCTTCGTGTAGCTGAACTTGGTCATATCCAACGTGGCGGTTCACCAACAGCTCGTGATCGTGTGCTCGCATCTCGTATGGGCTCACATGCAGTTAAATTATTGAAAGCAGGTCGTGGTGGTTTAGCGGTCGGAATTCGAAATGAAGAAATGGTTGAAAATCCAATTCTAGGGACTGCAGAAGAAGGTGCATTGTTCAGCTTGGCTGAAGATGGCAAGATTATTGTCAATAATCCACATAAAGCCGATTTGGGACTTGCAAAGTTAAATCGTGACATCTCAATCTAATAAGTCACACATCATAGATTGTAAACAAGGGTCATAAGACCAGTTATTTATAAAAGGAGTTTTATTTATCATGAACAAACGTGTCAAAATCGTTGCAACTCTTGGTCCTGCGGTTGAAATCCGCGGTGGTAAAAAATTTGGTGACGATGGTTACTGGGGCGAAAAATTAGATGTTGAAGCATCTGCTCAAAAAATTGCCCAATTGATTACTGAAGGTGCTAACGTATTCCGTTTCAACTTCTCACATGGTGACCACCAAGAGCAAGGGGAACGTATGGCAACTGTACGTCGAGCTGAAGAAATTGCTGGTAAAAAAGTAGCTTTCTTGTTGGATACAAAAGGTCCTGAAATCCGTACTGAGTTATTCGAAGGTGATGCAAAAGAGTATTCTTATACCACTGGTGACCAACTGCGTGTAGCAACAAAACAAGGTATTAAATCAACTAAAGAAGTGATTGCTTTGAACGTTGCAGGTGGTTTGGATGTGTTCGACGACGTTGAAGTTGGTAAACAAATTCTTATTGATGATGGTAAGCTTGGATTGACTGTTATCGCAAAAGACGAAGAAACTCGTGAATTCATCGTTGGTGTTGAAAATGATGGTGTTATCGCAAAACAAAAAGGTGTAAACATTCCTTACACTAAAATTCCTTTCCCAGCTCTTGCAGACCGTGATAACGCAGATATTCGTTTTGGTCTTGAGCAAGGTTTGAACTTCATCGCTATTTCATTTGTACGTACTGCAAAAGACGTTGAAGAAGTTCGTAACATCTGTAAAGAAACTGGTAACGATCACGTTCAATTGTTCGCAAAAATTGAAAACCAACAAGGTATCGATAATATTGATGAAATCATCGAAGCAGCTGATGGTATTATGATTGCGCGTGGTGATTTGGGTATTGAAGTACCATTCGAAATGGTTCCAGTTTACCAAAAAATGATTATCACTAAAGTGAATGCGGCTGGTAAAGCAGTTATTACGGCAACAAACATGTTGGAAACAATGACTGAAAAACCACGTGCAACTCGTTCAGAAGTTTCAGACGTGTTCAACGCAGTTATCGATGGTACAGATGCCACAATGCTTTCTGGGGAGACAGCAAATGGTAAATACCCTGTTGAATCAGTACGCACAATGGCAACTATTGCTAAGAATGCTCAAAGTTTGTTGAATGAATACGGTCGTTTGACTTCAGATCACTTTAACCGTGCTTCTAAAACAGAAGTTGTGGCTTCAGCAGTTAAAGATGCAACAAGCTCAATGGATATCAAACTTGTCGTAGCTCTTACCGAATCTGGTAACACTGCTCGTCTTATCTCTAAATACCGTCCAGATGCTGACATCTTGGCTATAACATTTGACGAAAAAACTCAAAAATCATTGATGATGAACTGGGGTGTTATTCCAGTTGTAACTGAAAAACCTGCATCAACTGATGACATGTTTGAAGTTGCTGAAAAAACTGCCCTTGAATCAGGATTGGTTCAATCAGGTGATAACATCGTTATCGTCGCTGGTGTTCCAGTTGGTTCAGGTAATACAAACACAATGCGTATCCGCACTGTAAAATAATTTAATAATGGAAAAGCCTATTGTATCAACGATTATTCGTTGTACAGTAGGTTTTTATATGTTTAGCAATTTCAAGTAGTATGAATCAGTTCTCAAATATATTAAATAAAGGGAAAAATAAAAGAGTCAAAGGCTAGTTTTTGACTCTTTTTATATAATTATTAGGTGAGTATGGTGTACGATCAAAGTTTGTTTCGTATCCAAGAATTTCATTTGCGATTTGCCAAGCGATAATTGGCCCATTTGTTAAACCAGTAGAGCCTAGACCGCTAGCAACCCAGACATTAGGCATATCCTCAATATTTCCGTAGAATGGAGAATAAGTTGAAGTATAGGCTCGCGTTCCAATGCGAGTTCTTGCTACAGGATAATTTGCCAAATCAGGCATGAATTCAGCTATTTTAACATGCATGGCTTGGATTTTTTCAGGGTCTAGTTCTAAATCGTACCCCATATCATCTTCATGAGTTGCACCAATAATGATTTTTCCATTTTCAAATGGTAGGATGTCAATCTCTCCGTAAGGCATACAAACTGGCCAATTATCTGTATCGAATTCTGTATCTAATTCTAACAATTGTCCTTTTTGTGGTCGAACATCCACTTGATAACCAAGAGGTTCAAGAATATGTGGCAACCAGGCCCCTGTGGCTAAGATTATATGGTCAGCACTAAACACTTGATGTTCTACTTCGACTGTATTGGCATCTAACAGTTTTGCCTGTCCTTGTAGAAGCGCTCCGCCATTTTTTAACACTTGCTCTTGAAGGATATCGATTAAACGACCGCCATCTATACGACCGCCACCTTCTAAATGAATTCCAAAAAAATCGGGTTTGAGTGGTGGAAGGTACTGGCTGATTTCTGCGCCAATTAAAGGGGTGATTTTCCCAATTGTTGGAGTGTCAACACGACGGTCCTCCGCTATTTTTTGTATTTTATCAAGTAGTTCAGGCTTGCTTTTTAGGCCGATAGTTCCAGTCTGTTTGAAGGGAATCTCAGTAGCACCCGATTTTTCCAAATCGGCTACCAATTTTCGGTAGAAAACAGCACCATCGGATGTTAACTTATACCAGTCTTTATTTTTCTTTTGAGCCATCCATGGGCAAATGATACCAGCAGCAGCTCGAGTAGCTGTTCCTACTCCAGAGTCTATTAGTGTAAGGTCAATTTGTTCTTCTTGGGAGAGATAGAAGGCGGCTGTTGAACCGACTATTCCTCCGCCTATAATAATAACTTGTTTTTTCATAAGTTAATTATATCACAAATTCATAAGTTTATTTATTTTTTTCAACATGATACAATAGAAAATAAGAAAAATTGAGGAGTTCGTGTGTCAGATATAATGTATCCTGAGGTCCTAACCGTTGGAAGTGGGGCCGTAAAAGTTGCAACAGTCGGAGATAGTTTGACTTATGGATATGGCTTAGAGAATCGTGAAAAAGATGCCTATCCTTTTATTCTAGCTGAGAAACTTGGCTCACATTATCAAGTTTCAAATTATGGTTTGAGTGGGCGTTCACTTCAGTCAACTGCAGATTTTCCTTATTTTAATGAGAAAAATGCTCAGTTATCTTTGGATAGCGAAGCGGATATTGTGATCATCATGATAGGCAGTAATGATAGCCGAGCGCCTTATTGGAATAGAGAACGGTTTGTCCGGGAGTATAAAGAAATGGCAGAGCGTTATGCTAATCTCTCAAGTCAGCCAGATGTATATCTTGTTATTCCACCTTTTGTTCCAACCAGTCGCTTTGGATTGAATAATCAAATTGTTGAAGCAGAACTTCAAACAATTATTGCTGAAATAGGGAATCAATTGGATCTTCCAGTTATAAATCTCTATTCAGTAACAAAAGGTCATAATGAGTATTATAGTGATGGGCTCCATTTGAATCCACTAGGAAACCAAGTAATTGCTTCTGAAATTTACCGTCATCTCGTCAATGAAATAGTTTGAAATATGATATAATGTTAAGTGAAAGGGTGAGATTATGGTTAAAAGAGATTTTGTAAAACACATTGTATTGTTATTATTGTTACTAACGGGAATCATTGGTTTACGTGTTTGGTTTTTTGAGCCAGTAACAATTACCAAAGATGAATCAAATACTTATTTACATGAAAATGATTACATTATTGCATTTAAAAATGCAACGATTGAACATGGAGATTTCATTTTGTATGAGATTGATGGTCACGAATATGTCAGCAGAGTCATTGCGATGACTAATGAGAGAGTTACTTATATGGATGATGTATTATATCGAAATGATGTCGTTGTGGATGAAACTTATTTGGATGCTCCTCAATTTCAAGAATATTATACGGAGGATTTAACGGTGGCTACCATCACAGATGGAAAGCTTCAAGTAATTCCAAGGGATTATTTTTTGGTTTTGAATGATAATCGCACGAATAAAGATGATAGTAGGACTTTTGGATTGATTCCTAAAAAAAATGTGATTGGTCGATTAACGTTTAGAATTAGTCCGCTTTCAGATTTTGGTTTTATAAAAACAGGATTAGTAAACGAAAACTAGTCCTATTTTTTTGCTTACATAAAGAAAAGGGCTATACCAATTTTTGTGTTGACAAAAAGAAACGCGTATTGTATACTGTTTTTACTGGTTTATTGACCTGAAATAGGGCTATACCAATTTTATTAATAATGAAAGAATATGTTAGTAAACATCTTAGGTAAATAATATGTGTGGAATCGTTGGTGTCGTGGGTAATGCAAATGCAACTGATATCTTAATCCAAGGTCTTGAAAAATTGGAATATCGCGGTTATGATTCAGCAGGTATTTTTGTAGCAGATGGGGACCAAGCGCATCTTGTAAAAGCAGTCGGCCGTATTGCTGAACTATCAGCAAAGCTTGGCGATAAGACTGAAGGAACAACAGGAATTGGTCATACACGTTGGGCAACACATGGAAAACCGACTGAAGACAATGCTCACCCTCATACATCACAAACTGGTCGTTTTGTTCTCGTACACAATGGTGTGATTGAAAACTATCTAGAAATAAAGAATGATTTTTTAGAAGGCCACAGTTTCAAAGGACAAACAGATACAGAGATTGCTGTCCACTTGATTGGTCAATTTGTTGAGGAAGGTTTGTCAACTCTAGAAGCCTTCAAAAAAGCATTGAAGATTATTCAAGGTTCATATGCCTTTGCCTTGATTGATGCTACGGATGCAGATACTATCTATGTTGCCAAAAATAAATCTCCACTTTTGATTGGATTAGGCGATGGTTATAACATGGTCTGCTCAGATGCCATGGCTATGATTCGTGAGACAAGTGAATATATGGAAATTCACGATAAGGAATTGGTTATCGTGAAAAAAGATAGTGTTGAAGTCATGGACTATGATGGCAATGCGATTGAACGTGGAAGTTATACAGCTGAGCTTGATTTGTCAGATATTGGTAAGGGAACTTATCCATACTACATGCTCAAGGAAATTGATGAGCAACCAACTGTAATGCGTAAATTGATTAGCGCATATACTAATGAAGCTGGTCAGGTAACGGTTGATGCGGATATTATCAAGGCAGTACAAGAAGCTGACCGTATCTATATCTTGGCTGCTGGAACTTCCTATCACGCAGGATTTGCCTCAAAAGACTTCTTGGAAAAATTGACTGATACACCAGTAGAGCTGGGAATTTCATCAGAGTGGGGCTACAATATGCCGCTTTTGAGTAAAAAGCCGCTCTTTGTCATGATTAGCCAGTCAGGTGAAACTGCTGATAGCCGTCAGGTATTGGTTAAAGCTAATGAAATGGGCATTCCAAGCTTGACAGTAACCAATGTACCAGGCTCAACACTGTCACGCGAAGCAACTTACACTATGTTGCTCCATGCAGGTCCAGAAATTGCGGTAGCTTCTACAAAAGCCTATACTGCCCAAATTGCTACCTTGGCAGTTTTGGCTAAGGCTGTCGGTGATGCAAATGGCAATGCCTACGCAAAAGATTTTGATTTGGTACATGAATTGTCAATCGTTGCACAATCCATCGAGGCTAGCTTGTCAGAAAAAGATGTGATTGCTGAAAAAGTGGAAAAATTGTTAGCTACAACTCGTAATGCATTTTACATTGGACGTGGAAGTGACTATTACGTTTCTATGGAAGCAAGCTTGAAATTGAAAGAAATTTCATACATCCAATGTGAAGGTTTTGCGGCAGGTGAATTGAAACACGGTACCATTTCATTGATTGAAGATGGTGTTCCAGTTTTGGCCTTGATTTCAAATCATCCACATCTCGCAAGTCATACTCGAGGCAATATCCAGGAAGTAGTGGCGCGTGGTGCCAATGTCTTGACAATAGTAGATGAAGCAGTAGCTAAGGAAGAAGATGACATCACTGTTACAACTGTTCATCCATTCTTGTCAGCGATTGCTATGGTCGTTCCAACACAGTTGATTGCTTACTATGCAACATTACAACGCGGTTTGGACGTCGATAAACCACGTAATTTGGCGAAATCAGTAACAGTTGAATAATTTGTAGAGGAGATTTGGTGAATCCAAATCTTCGGCTCTTTGTCAACTGTAGTGGGTAGATGAAAAGCTAACACCTAGAGAGGACGAACTTCGTTCTCTCTTTCTTTATCTCTTTCTTTTTTTAGGAGATAAGCTGAAAAGGGCTCTCCGCAGCCCTTTTCACTGTTCAAAGCAATAAAAATCCGTTTTTTAAAGTTTTCAGGCTCTTTTTGCAAAAATATACAATACGATGGAGAATTTATTAAAAATTCTTTGAAATAAAGGATATTTTTTGATATACTAGAACCTACTAATTCTTTTAGGAGAGCTCTATGGATTATGTTTTGGAAGTCCTACCCAGTCTATTGAGTGGGGCGGTTGTCTCCTTGCAGGTATTTTTTTTCGTATTAATTTTATCCCTGCCTTTAGGAGCAGTTTTTGCGTTTTTGATGCAGATTCGATTTAAACCCTTGCAGTGGTTATTGCATATCTATGTACTAATTATGCGTGGAACACCATTGCTGTTACAATTAATTTTTGTTTACTACGTTTTACCAAGTGTGGGTATTACTTTTGATCGAATGCCAGCGGTTATTCTTGCTTTCACCCTAAATTATGCGGCTTATTTCTCAGAAATTTTCCGAGGTGGGATTGAAGCCATCCCTGCCGGCCAATACGAAGCCGCTAAAGTATTAAAATTTACACCCGTTCAGACGATTCGATATATCGTTTTACCACAGGTAGTAAAAATCGTACTACCTAGTGTTTTCAATGAAGTAATGACATTGGTGAAGGACACTTCATTGGTTTATGCTCTTGGGGTGAGCGATCTCTTGCTAGCTAGTCGAACGGCTGCCAACCGAGATGCAAGCCTTGCACCAATGTTTATTGCAGGTGCCATCTACCTTTTGATGATTGGAGTTGTGACACTCGTTTCTAAACAGGTAGAAAAGAAATTTGACTACTATAGATAGGAGGAAGCCATGTTAGAATTACGTAATCTTACAAAACGTTTTGGTAACAAACAGATTTTCTCCAACTATGATTTAGTTATTCCTGAGGGGAAAATTGTAGCTATTGTTGGTCAATCAGGTGGTGGTAAAACGACCTTATTGAGGATGTTGGCAGGATTGGAAACAATTGATTCAGGAACATTGATTTACAATGGTCAAACTCTACCGCTTGAAGAATTAGAGAAACGACATTTGCTGGGCTTTGTCTTTCAAGATTTCCAGCTTTTTCCACACTTATCCGTTTTGGAAAATTTGATTCTTTCACCAATAAAGACACAGAACATGTCTCGTTCAGATGCGGAAGACAAGGCCCGTAAACTATTGGATACTCTTGGGTTAGCCAACCATGCGACTGCTTATCCATTTTCCTTATCGGGTGGACAAAAGCAACGAGTGGCCCTAGCCCGTGCTATGATGATTGATCCTGAGATTATTGGTTATGATGAACCAACTTCAGCCTTGGACCCCGAATTGAGAAAAGAAGTTGAAAAATTGATTCTTGAAAATCGGGCGACAGGTATAACGCAAATCGTAGTGACTCACGATATGCAGTTTGCTGAAAATATCGCAGATGAAATCATCAAAATTGAACCAAAACATTGAGGTAATTAAAATGATGAATATGAAAAAGATTGTTTTAGGAGCAGTTGCTCTCGTATCGAGTCTCGCTTTAGTAGCATGTGGGTCTAGCGACTCAGCAACCAAGTCAGATAACTGGTCTACCTACGAATCTGAAAAATCTATTACGATTGGGTTTGATAAAACCTTCGTTCCTATGGGATTTGAACAAACAGATGGTTCCTACACAGGTTTTGATATTGATTTAGCAAATGCTGTTTTTGAAAAATATGGAATAACTGTTGAATGGCAGCCAATTGACTGGGACTTGAAAGAAACGGAATTAACGAATGGCAATATTGATTTAATTTGGAATGGGTATTCTATTACGGACGAACGGAAAGAGAAAGTTCTATTTACTAATCCTTACATGGACAATCAACAAGTTCTTGTCACCAAAAAATCTTCCAACATCAGTCAGGTATCTGATATGAAAGACAAGGTGTTGGGCGCGCAAGCCGGTTCCTCAGGATATTCAGTATTTGAAGGCCAGCCTGCGATCCTAAAAGATATTGTGCAAAATAATGATGCAAGCCAATATGCAACATTCAATGAAGCCTTGATTGACTTGAAAAATGATCGTATTGATGGTCTCTTGATTGACCGAGTATATGCTAATTACTACTTGCAACAAGAGGGGATCATCGATGACTATAATATCATTGATGCTGGTTTTGAAAATGAAGCATTCGCTGTCGGAGCTCGTCAGTCAGATACGACACTTGTAGAAAATATCAATAAAGCATTTACTGAATTGTACCAAGAAGGTAAGTTCCAAGAAATCTCTCAAAAATGGTTTGGAGATGATGTGGCAACTGATGCAGTAAAAAACTAAGAATATAATCAAAAGAGCCTAGTGCTCTTTTTTGGTGCAAAAGAATAGCCAAGTCGTTCGACTAGGCTTGTTTCTTTGATATTTGGTGGAAAATGACAGTCCAATTTTCATGACGACGCCAGAGGGATGCGTGGACAAAGTCGCCAATTTCAAATGTAACTAGTTTAGACTTTTGACTAATAGAAATCATCTGATAGTTGGAAAGATAGGTTGTTTGAACAGGGTGACTTTCAAGCATTTGAGTTTTATCTTGATACCGACCTTTGGCATCGATGAGAAGGTAGTTCTCATCAATTAAGGTCTCATATCCAGTTGCATGTGCTTGTATCTCTGTTTCAAATCGGAAGAGTTTATCATTGACGTGTTCATACATCTCATCGTGAGGAATTTCAGATGGTTCTACGTGTATATCTACATCAAAAACACCATGTTTGAGTGTTAGGAGTTGCTCAACCTGTTCGGTTATTTCATGACTTTCATAAACGGACATATCCGGATTCATTTCGAGGACAATATCCAGATAGATATTGGCACCATAGGTGCGACCACGTTGTGAATTGACAGAAACAATTTTAGGAAGTTTGAGAATATCTTCCTCGTACTTTTTCAACAAGTTTTCATCAAAACCATCTGAGAGTGTGAAAAAGCTCTCCATAAAAATATCATATGCAGTTTTTAGAATGAAGAAAGTAATGATAATGGCAGCAATTTTATCAACAATTGGGAAGTTAAAGGCTGCAGCAAAGATTGCGATAGAAGTTCCAATGGAGGTGACAGCGTCAGATAGATTGTCCTTGGCAGCTGCTTCAAGTGCTTTAGAATGAACTCTTTTCGCTAGGCGATTATTATAAAAATATACGGCCAACATAACGAGTGCGGAGAAAACACCTACTATTGCCCCCGTGATGTCTACCTCGACTGGAGAATTACTAATTATTTTTTGTAAGGTATCATAGAGGACTTGAAAACCAACGACGAACATGATGAAAGAAGTCATCAAACTAGCGAGGTCTTCCATTTTCCAATGTCCGAATTTATGGTCAGTGTCAGCAGGTTTTTGGGCCATTTTCAATCCAACCAGTACGGCGACATTTCCAATAATATCGGAAATATTATTGAAGGCATCTGCTCGCAAGGCATCTGAATGAAAGACTTGACCTGCAGTCAGTTTTATAATTGACAAGACTATGTAGGTACCTATTGATAGTAAGGCACCACGTTCAGCAAACTTTAGATTGGAAACAGTTTGGTTCATGGCATCTCCTTTAATAAGTTTTCATTGTAACAAAAAGCCCCCCTGTTTTCAAGGGGTTAGACTGAATTTTTATGAGCATTCATGACCTTATAAAGGCGTAATAAGATAGTGCCACTTGCCATACTAATTGGGATAACCAAAGCTAGTGTCAATACGGTTGTAATATTGGTGAGTGCTTGAGCATATTCGCCTGAAACAAAATAGGTAGTAGACATGTATGCGCGGTAACCCGGAACAAGTGGAGCAAGTATAGCTAATGAAAAGATGACGGAGGGTGTTTTTAACCAAATACTCATGATCTGACTGACACAGGATCCGATAATTGCTGCGAAAAAGGTAGCAATTAAGACATTTGTTGGTTCCAATAGTAAAAGATAAATAAGCCAAACAAGCATACCTAGAAGACCACCCGGAATCAACATTTTCTTTTGAACATTGAGAACAACTAAAAAAGTAGCAATAGCGATATAAGATGCAATCGCCTGAAACAAAAAATTAATGGAAGTCATACCTTACCTCACAAGCATCAGGGCGACTGTAGTTCCAGCACCAAGTGATAAAATAATCAGCGCAGTTTGAAAGAACTTGGTCATTCCAGTATTAATATGGTTGGTCATCAGGTCCCTCACAGCATTTGTGAATGCAATGCCAGGTACAAATGGCATGACCGCACCAGCGTTAATCAGGTTTGGATTGATGGTAAGGTTCGTATGGGTACTTAGTATGTAGGATGTGAGTGAGAACACAAAAGCGCCGACAAAAGTTGTGACAAAGTCAATTCCAATATAGCGATCTACAATGAGAGAGAGAGGAAAAGCTAGGGCCGTGGCAAGGATAGCGCTTGCAGCATCTAAAAGCGATCCACCAAACATAATGGTAAAAAAAGGAGCAGCGATCACTGCGGCCAAGGCTACTTGGATATTATTATATGGTGGTTTTTGTTGTTTTATTCTATTTAATTGTTGCCAAGCCTCTTCCAAACTAATTTCTTCATTGGCAAGAGAGCGGGAGACTTGATTGACATCACAAACTTTTTGCATGTCGTAATTTGAGCTCACAATACGTTTCATACGAGAAATGTTTGTATGATCAATGGAGAAAAAGATTGCAGCAGGAATCGCCAGAACATTAGCTTGTTCGATTCCTTGTGAATGTGAAATCCGAATCATTGTATCCTCTACTCGATGAATTTCAGCTCCGCTTTGCGCTAAAATAGCACCAGCTAGCATGAGTACATCTATGACTAAGTTTAGTCTAGGAGTATTTTCCATCAATATGTCCTTCCGCTTGTTTTCCTTCATTATAACAAAATATAGGTATAGGAAACACATTTTTTTGATAGATAAGCAAATAAATTGCAAATTGTTCGTATTGTAATATAATTGATTTATCAACGATTGACGAATCAATCAAAAGAGGTAAATCTATGCAAGAAATGGAAGATTTGTTATACAGATTGAAAGTGGCTGATGAATCGATTTCTAATCTATTTGAAAAGCAATTGGGAATCAGCTTGACACGCTACACCATATTACGGATATTGTTGGAGGATGCCCCGATGCATCAATTAGCATTACAGCAGCGACTTCAGATTGATCGAGCAGCTATTACTAGGCATCTGAAATTGTTAGAAGAACAAGGCTATATTAGTCGTGAACGAAATCCTAAGAATCAGAGAGAAGTACTTGTATGGCCGACTGAGCAGGCTCGAGAAGCACTGATTTCTGCCCCTCCAGCCCATCATCTTGCGATCAAGGAAGCAATGAACCAAGTTTTGACTCTCGAAGAGAGGAATCAATTTCTTGCCATGCTTGACAAACTACTAATTGGCTTGCAAGAGTTACCTATTTAATTTTTAGAGAGGAGACATTATGTCTATTTTTACCACTATTCTAGCTAGTATCGTAGCTATTGAACATTTATATATCATGTACTTGGAAACCTTTGCGACCCATTCAAATTCTACAAGCCGTGTCTTCAATATGGCCAAGGATGAGTTGCAACGTAAATCTGTGACCACTCTATTTAAGAATCAGGGAATCTATAATGGTTTATTAGCTGTCTTTCTCTTGTATGGAATTTTCACAGGCAACCTTGAAGTGACAACTATTTTTGTCTTGTTTGTTATTGGAGCGGCAGGCTACGGAGCAGCGACTTCTAGTCCTAAAATCCTTTTGACCCAGGGAGGGCCAGCAATCCTAACCCTCATTTCAATCTTATTATTCAACTAAGCTAAAAAGCCTTCCGTGAGGAGGGCTTTTTGCAATTATCGAATAGTCAGTTCTTCATATAGTGTAGAGATGTAGAGGTAATCTGTGGCTTTTGGATCATAATAGTTTGGAAGGTCAATTCCTATCATTTCCTAAATCAAGTGTTTATATAAAATTTTTATATATAATCAGAATGAACTTCTCTATGCTATACTATATCCATGAAAGAACTTGAATTATTAACTCGCGCTTTTAGTTTTATTTGCGTAATAGGTCTCGGTTACATTTTAAAAATCCAGGGAATAGTCCGAAGAGAAGATGCCACTATTTTTTCCACTCTGGTCATGAATGTAACTTTGCCAGCTTCCTTATTCATCGCCTCCTCAACAGCACAAGTATCGCTCAGTCTCTATCTCCCATTCCTTTTAGGAATTTTGTGTAATCTTCTTTTGAATCTAGTGGGTTACTGGGAGGCTAAACACTCTGGACATCAAGCGTCAGTCGGGCTCATGCAATTATCTGGATACAATATAGGTACTTTCACACTACCTTTTGTTCAAGCCTTCTTTCCAGCGAGCAGTTTGCTAAGTGTTATCGTCTTTGATGCAGGAAATGCAATTATGGTTTTAGGAGGAAATTACAGTATTGCAACTGGAATTGATGTAGAAAAAGAAGGGATGTCTGTTACATCATTTTTAAAAAACATTTCGCGCTCAATTCCGCTAATGGTATACTTAGTCAGTCTTTTACTAGCTAGTTTATCCATACAACTTCCACAAGAAATTCTCTCTACTTTGACGATTGCTAGCAATGCTAATCCATTTTTAGCGATGCTGATGTTGGGAATCCTCCTTGATTTAAAACTGAATTGGAAGGAAATTGGTCGATTGTCCTACCTCTTGTTTCTGCGAGTAGGGGCCAATATCTTGATGGGGGCCCTCATCTATTTTCTATTCCCAATTGAGCAGTCTATGAAAATAATGCTTCTGGTGTGCTTAGCATCTCCAATTTCGGTCATGTCACCAATTTATGCATTAAAATTAGGAAGCCGTTCTGCAGAACCTGCGAATGTCAATTCCTTATCTATACTGGTTAGCCTTGCTGTGATGGTACTTCTGATTTTTCTATTCGTATAAAAAAGTCTTTGCTTGTGCGAGGGCTTAAAATCTATCTTGTACTCAATGAAAATCAAAAGTAGCCTAGTTTCAGCTATCTGGGAGATCTTGAAGGCTGGAAATAGGGAGAACTGTGTTTGCGTCATTAAGCTATAGATATAGCTCTTTTACTTTCTCATTTCAAGGTTTAGTCATTTGATTTGGCTTTGATACATCGTCGCTTTCGGCTTGTCGTACTCTACGATAGTGACTTGTTTCGCAAGTCTTATTTCCAATATATTAATCAATAAAGAATTCCTGCGGGCCTTGGTAACGACTTCCGTCATTGAAGGCTAGGTAGAGGTTAAAGATTGGTGTAAAGAAAACATACAAGACAGCTTGTAGGGCTGACAGTCCAAAACTACGGCCAAAAGAGTAAACCAGATAGATGCCGTATAGAGGTCCTACTAGTGGAATCAGTAAAAGTAGGATGAACCATCTTTTTTCATAGCCAAATGTGATACATTGTTGGATATAGAGATTGTAAAATGGAATCAATGATTTCCAACCTGCATAGCCTGCTTTTTCAAAAAGGAGGTAGTTTGAAATAGCAACCAAGATATACCAAATAAGTGAGAAAAGAAGTGCTGTTCCCCAAATACCGATAAGGATACCTTGTAGTAATGTTTCGTTTGTCATAATAATTCTCCATTTCTATTTGATAATTCCATTATAATAGTATTAGTTCAATAATACAATATAGTTTTGCATTTTTTATATATTTTTTAAACATTTTAAAAAATCGGCTATCATTTGATAACCGATTTAAATCTTATTTAGAAGTAACAATTCCAAGGATGACGTCAACAGCTTGTTCCATGGTTTCAAGACTAACGAATTCGAAACGGCCATGCATGTTTTCACCACCTGCGAAGATATTTGGCGTTGGAATGCCCATGAAAGAAATCTTAGACCCATCTGTTCCCCCGCGAACAGGTTCAATGAGAGGTTTGATACCAAGATTTTCCATAACTTCTTTAGCAATGTTGATTGGAGTCATGTCTTTTTCGATGACTTTCTTCATATTATAGTACTGATCATGCAAGTGGACAATGACGCGTGGAGTGTCAAAGTTGGCATTCATTTCCTCAGCAATGTCCAGCATGAGTTGTTTACGTGCCTTAAAATCTTTTTCTTCAAAGTCACGGATTATGTAGCTAGTTGAAGCGGTATCAACAGTACCTTCCATGTTCATCAAGTGGAAGAAGCCTTGATAGCCTTCCGTTTTTTCAGGGCGGTCTTCTTCAGGAAGAGCATTGTGGAAGTCGATAGCTAGTTGGAAAGCGTTGATCATTTGATCTTTGGCTGAACCTGGGTGCACATTGCGTCCTAGAAAATCAACTTTAGCAGCTGCAGCTGAGAAGGTCTCGTACTGGAGCTCGCCTAGCGGTCCACCATCCATCGTATAGGCGAAGTCTACATCAAAATCTTCCACATCAAACTTGTCTGCACCGACACCGATTTCTTCGTCAGGACCAAATCCGACACGGATTTCACAGTGTTTGATGTCAGGGTTCTGCACCAGGTACTCAATTGCCGTCATGATTTCTGCAATTCCTGACTTGTCATCAGATCCTAGCAAGGTAGTACCGTCTGTGGTAATCAGGGTTTGACCCTGGTAGTTGGCAAGTTGTGGGAAGTCTTTTGGATGCAATTCATAGCCAGAAGTGCCCAAGGCAATTGGATTGCCGTCGTAGTTTTCGATGATTTGTGGGTTGACACCTTCTGCGTTGAAATCAGCCGTATCCATGTGGGCAATGAAACCAATTTTGCGTGTTAAACTTGGATCAGTGGCAGGTAGTGTCCCTACCGCAAATCCATTTGGTAGATAGTGAACATTCTGTAAACCAATGCGTTTCATTTCAGGCAAGAGAATGTTTTGTGCAAACTCAACTTGATTATAGGTAGAAGGTGTAGTTGTTGAGCTTTCATCAGAGCGTGTATTTTCTTTGACATAAACTAAAAAACGTTCTAAAAGTGTAGGGTATTTCATGTTGTCTCCTTACTTGTTCAAAATATGTTTTTCAATGGCTTTTGCAACACCATTGTTTTCATTGGTATCTGTAATGTCTTGGGCAATAGCCTTGACTTGTTCATTGGCGTTGCCCATGGCGATTCCCAGACCTGCAAATGCTATCATTTCAAGGTCGTTGTTGGCATCACCTATGGCCATAATTTCCTCAGGAAGAATACTGAGGCGGTCTGCTAGCTTTTTCAAACCAGAAGCTTTGCTTGCTCCTTCTGGTAGAATTTCCAAGAGATAGTCCTGTGAACGAACGGTGGAATAGCGTTGGCTGAGCAAAGTGTTATATTGATTTTCAAATGCATCAATGGCATTTTTTTCACCAACAAACATGGCTTCGAAGAAACGATGTTTACCTGATGTAGCCTCTTTAAGATCAATTGGTATTGGTGTCATACCAACTAATCCAGCATCTAAGGACACTGTCGCATTTGCTTGTTCTGCTAATACAAAGTACTCCTCTTCATCAAAAAGGGAGATTTGGACAGCATCACTAGTTGTGAAGGTACTGAGATATTCGATGTCTGAAATAGCTAATTCCTCCCAGTCAACTAGGGCCCAATTTTTTGTAGCATGTGTCGAACAACCATTATTGACAATGATATATTCTTCTTCCGTATCAAACCCTAGTTGTTTGACAAAGGGTTTTACGCCAACTAAAGGACGTCCTGTGCATAAAACCACTGTGACACCAGCTTTAACAGCTTTATGAATAGCGTCAATCTCTGCTTGTTTCAACTCTTTTTTTTCATTTAAAAGCGTTCCGTCCATATCAAGGGCGATGAGTTTTATCATAATATCCTCCTTGTTTTCAATAAGACTAGTATAGCACAAATCGGGAGAGGAATGATTGAAATAGTTAATCCTATTCTGAATAGTAAAATACATTAGGTGATAGATGATTGAAATAAAAGTATTAATAAATAGAGCTATATCAAAAATAGCAATGTTCATTGTGTGCCAAGAGAATCTAAATTCACTTGGAAAACAAATCTTGGAGCATGTGCCACGTAAACCGTGTTTCAATAGGTAGAAATGGTTGATGAAGGAAAGAGAACAGATTGTCGCTTTTATCAAGATATTATTTTTTCAATCCTTTGGAATGAATAGCTCCCTTGTTTGGTCATGATTAAAAATTTATAGACAGCTAGTGAACATCGGTTATTGGCCGGTGTTTTTTGGTATAATAAGAAAATAGAAGAGGAGTCACGTTTTAAGATTAATGTCCAGAAAGAATTAGATACCTATTTACTAACTATCTCTTATATTGTTCCAGCTGGTTTGGCTGTAACGTGGAATCTGCTAGCGACCGATTCTGGTTTTGTACGCTAGTTTCCACAGTTGAGAGTTGAGGGCGATAAGCTGGTTTTTAAATGGAAGGATTCTGTGAAGTGATGGTTCTTCTTGACTATCGAGAAAACCAGAAAATTGCCTACACGTGGGATTCAGCAATTGTTTCATTTACACTGTCTCATCAAGAAAATCGGACCTTGATTTCTTTTGAGGAACGAATTCCAGAAGATTTTGGTAATGAATTTGCGAACGCTCAAAAAGATATGACTGGTTGGCTCGTTCAGAACGAATGCATACAGGGCGCTCTTACATCTAGAGGACTTACCTGAGCGCAAAAACTTACAGGAGAAGTGGATATTTTTTAGAAGAACAATTGAAAGATTACTGATTAGAGGAGAAAAAGATGACTCATAATATTACCTGCCCTCATTGTGGGACGGCCTTTCAGGTCAATGAAACAGAATACAGTCAACTCTTAGCTCAGGTGCGTGGTGCGGAATTTGATAAAGAAATCCATGAACGATTGGCGCGTGAGACAGAACTATTGGCTCAGCGGGCTGAAAATGATTTGCAGGCTAGATTGAGTGATAAGGATAAGGAGATTCTGGAACTGACCGCAAAACTTGATACATTTGCTAGTCAGACGGAACTCAAACTCAGCTCTGCCATTTCTAAAAAAGACCAAGAAATCCAAGAACTTAAGGCTCAATTGGGGCAAATCCGTCTTGCCAAGGATTTGGAGTTGCAGCAGGCGGTAGCTCAGATGGAGAAGGAGCGGGATGCGGCGCAAAATGCTTTGGTTTTGCAGGAACAAAAGCAAGAGTTAGCCATGGCGACTATTCGTCAGGAGTACGAAGTACGGCTTAAGGCCGCGGATGAGCAGGTGGAATTTTACAAAAATTTCAAGGCCCAGCAGTCTACAAAGGCAATTGGAGAGAGCTTGGAGCAATTTGCTGAGGCGGAGTTTAACAAGGTTCGTTCCTATGCTTTTCCTCGTGCCAAATTTGCGAAGGACAACGAAGTATCAGTTTCCGGTTCAAAAGGAGATTTCATCTTCCGTGATTTTGACGAGTCGGGTTTGGAATTCATTTCCATCATGTTCGAAATGAAAAATGAGGCGGATACGACCAAGACCAAGCATAAAAACGCTGATTTCTTTAAGGAGTTGGATAAGGACCGTAGGGAGAAAAAATGCGAATATGCCGTATTAGTTAGCATGTTAGAGGCGGACAATGACTATTACAATACAGGGATTGTGGATGTTAGTCATGAATATGATAAGATGTATGTTATTCGACCACAGTTCTTTATCCAATTAATCGGAATTTTACGAAATGCTGCGCTTAATAGTCTGCAATACCAGCAGGAGTTAGCCTTGGTTAAGGAGCAGAATATCGATATTACTCATTTTGAAGAAGATTTGGAAATATTCAAGAATGCTTTTGCAAAAAACTATCAATCGGCCAGCAACAATTTCCAAAAAGCTATTGATGAAATCGACAAGGCAATCAAGCGAATGGAAGCTGTCAAGGCAGCCCTGACCACCAGCGAAAACCAGCTTCGCCTAGCCAATAATAAACTAGATGACGTCTCCGTCAAAAAACTAACCCGCAATAACCCAACCATGAAAGCCAAGTTTGAGGCGTTGAGGGATGATGAAGAGTAATGATATTCAAGAATTACTGAATGAAATTTGTATCATATTCCAAAATGAATTAGGAGAGAATTTACTTGGTATCTATCTGCATGGTTCTCTTGCAACAGGTAGCTTTATCTGGGAGAATAGTGATGTAGATTTTCTAGTAGTTGTTGAACATTCCTTAACACAGATAGAAAAAATAAGAATAATTCAATCTCTTTATACTTTGTTGCCCCAAACTCCTCCTAAAGGGTTGGAGATGAGTATTGTATTGAAAAGTTGTCTTAAACCATGTGATTATCCTGTCCCATATGAACTACATTTTTCAAATATGCATATTCAGGCTATCCATGATAATATAGAAAAATATTGTGATAATATGCAGGGAAGGGACGAAGATTTAACTGCACATATTATGGTTATCTGGCATAGAGGAATTAATTTATGGGGTCCAGATATACAACAACTGTTTGAAGAACCAAGGCGAGAAGATTACTTGAACAGTATTTGGTTTGACGTTCAAGATTACGAGAATAAAGTCTTGGAACAACCTGTTGACGCGGTACTAAATCTTTGTCGAACGCTTGCCTATTTTGATGAAAATACCATTCTATCCAAAAGAGAAGGTGGGGTGTGGGAACTTACAGTTTGTCATCCTATGTACCAAACTCTGCTAGAAGATACTTTAGCAGTTTACAATGGAGAACGATTAGAGGCAGTAATTGATAGGCAGTTAGCAAAACGATTTGTGGAAGAGCAGATGAGGCAAATACGGGAGAAAATCAGATGAAACTCATTATTTTACATGGTCTAGGACAGACTGTGGCCAGTTACGATGACTTGAAAAACTATTTGACCGATTTTGAGGTTGATGTGTTGGAATTGCCCAAGGCAAAGAATTTTGAACACCTTTGCAGTCAATTACGGAACAGATTGCAGCAGGAAAGCGAATCTTTTGTACTCTTTGGATTGTCGCTAGGCGGTGTTCTAGCTTTGGCTTTAGCCAATCATTTGCCCCAGTGTCGAGGGTTGATTGTTTCTGGTGCCCAGTATCGCTTAGAGGGGAATTGGTTGTTTGGTCTTCAAATCGCGATTATGTCTTTGCTTCCCAAGCCCTTTTATCGTAAGCAGGGGCTAGATAAGGCACAGTTATTAGCGTTGCAGAAAAGTATGCGTCAGCTTGATTTAAGGAAAGAAATTAGTCAACTCAGTCGGCCCACCTTGCTAATCTGTGGCTCAACGGACAAACCCAATCTGAAACCTGCACATGAACTGAACAAATTAATACCACAGGCTGAGCTGGTTATCATAAAGGGCGGAGGACATGAATTAAATGTTCATAAACCAGCGGAATTGGCTCAAGCCATCAAGCAATTTCTAAAGAGGTACTTTTCATGAACACCATCGACCTAAATCTGCCTGTGGCAGAGATTATCAACCAGCACCCAGAAGTCAAGGATATTTTGGTGGAGCTTGGTTTCAAGCCCTTGGCTAATCCAGCCATGCTGAACACAGTTGGTAAGGTAACCAGTCTGAAGACAGGCGCCAAGATGACCAAAATTCCACTAGACCGTATTCAACAGGTCTTGGAATGTAACGGCTATGAGGTGATAGGAGGAGAAGTATGAAAGACCAACGGATTGATATTTTGAAGAATATTCTCTTAGAACTGCACAATGGTGCCAGTCCGGAGTCTGTTCAAGACCAGTTTAATCAGCATTTCAAGGGAGTTTCTGCCCTGGAAATATCCATGATGGAGCATGAACTTATGTCCAGCGACACGGGGATCACTTTTGAAGATGTCATGAGCCTTTGCAATATCCACGCTAACCTCTTCAAAGGAGCCATTGCGGATGTGGAAGTGGCGGATATGGACCAGGAGGGGCACCCTGTCTATGTCTTTAAGCAGGAAAACCTGGCACTGCGGGCGGCAATTTTACGTATTCGCCGTATCATCGACCAGTATGGGCAGACAGAGGATGCGGAGCTGAAAGACCAGCTTCTGCAAGGTTTGACACGACAGTTTGACCTCTTGGGGCAGTTTGAAAACCACTACACGCGCAAAGAAAAGGTCTTCTTTCCGATTATGGAGCGGTACGGTCATGATTCACCGCCTAAGGTCATGTGGGGTGTGGACGACGAGATTCGCGACCTCTTCAAGACGGCTCGAAAAACTCTCGAAAGCGGCGACCTAGTGGCAACAAAGGCCCATTTTGAAGCCTTTGCCAAGGAATTTGAAGAGATGATTTTCAAGGAAGAGGCCATTCTCCTCATGATTCTGCTGGAGATTTTCACTCAGGACGACTGGCTCCAAGTGGCAGCGGACAGCGACGCCTACGGCTACGCCATTGTCAAGCCGACAGCCAAGTGGGTGCCCCATCGGGAGACTTTTGGGGAAATAGCAGAGCAGGCAGCAGACAGAGTTTCTCCGCAGCCAGCAGGGTCAAACCAGCAGATTATCGATACACCAGAAGGCCACTTCACCATTACCTTCACACCCAAGGAGAAATCGGAAACTGTTCAGGATAGGACCAGCCCGCAGACCTTTGGCAATGGTTACTTGTCTGTCGAGCAGGCCAATCTCATTCTCAACCATTTACCGCTGGAACTCACCTTTGTCAACAAGGACGACATTTTCCAATACTATAATGACAGCCACCCTGTTGAAGACATGATTTTCAAACGAACGCCAAGCCAGATTGGACGCCGTGTGGAACTCTGCCATCCACCTAAAATCGTAGACAAGGTCAAGAAGATTTTTGAACTGCTCCGCACAGGGCAAAAAGACGAGGTCACCATGTGGTTCAAGTCCGAGAGCATGGGCAAGTTTGTCTATGTGGTCTATAAGGCAGTGCGTGATGACCAAGGAGAGTTTCAAGGCGTTTTGGAGTATGTCCAGGATATTCAACCATTTTTTGAGATTGATAGCGATTTTCATCGAGAAATTTAGAAAATCTTGTATATAATTGTGAAAGGAAATTTTATGAAACAATTTGAGCGTATTTATGAGAATTTGGACTTAATCATTTTCAGAGCTGACTATATTGAGGGAAGAAGCGTAGAAGTGGCAGTTAGCTTGCAGGATTACTATTATTTGATACAGCATGTTGATAAAGAAGGAAAAGTTGAAAATGAACTGGATCATATCCCTATTCGTATCAGCAAGGCAAAAAAATTTAGAGAATTTTTGAAAGAAATGAAGCTGTTGGAGTGGCCTACACTAAGATTAGGTGATAAAGGGTATCATGATGCCCCATTGGTATTTTCGTATGGCTATGATGAAGAGGCTGAGGAAGGGATTGATGAAGCAGTTCCGCGTGATGCAGTACCTTCTGAAACCATGCGACATATTCACAAGGAACTTGAGAATTTGATAGGTACAACCTTTGGTAGTTATCGTTTCTACGATGAGTGATTGATAGCGGACCGCCCACTAGAGCGGTCTTTTGTGTTATAATGAGAACATGATTTCAGGAATTATTAACGTTAATAAAGAAGCAGGTATGACCTCGCACGATGTTGTTTTAAAGCTCCGCAAGATTTTGCAGGAGAAGAAGATTGGTCACGGGGGGACCTTAGACCCAGATGTGACAGGCGTTCTGCCCATCGCAGTCGGCAAGGCCACGCGTATGATTGAGTATATGCAGGAAGAGGGCAAGATTTACGAGGGGGAGATTACCCTCGGCTACTCGACCACGACCGAAGATGCGTCGGGCGACCTTATTGAGCGGACGCCTGTTTTGGACATAGCAGAGCAGGCAGTGGATGAGGCTATGGCCAGTTTTGTCGGAAGGATTACCCAGATTCCGCCTATGTACTCAGCTGTCAAGGTCAATGGCCGCAAACTCTACGAATACGCACGGGCAGGTGAAGAAGTCGAACGTCCCCAACGCCAAATTTACATATATAGTTTTGAACGTACCAGCCAAATTGAGTTGGCAGATGACTGTGCACGTTTTACCTTCCGAGTTCGTTGTGGAAAGGGCACCTATGTCCGTACTCTTTCTGTTGACTTAGGTGCTAAGTTAGGCTACGCCAGCCACATGTCTAAGCTGAAACGAACTGGTTCAGCTGGAATGGACCTAGCGGACGCCTTGACTTTGGAAGAAATTTCTTCGATGGTAGCTGAAAATGATTTTTCATTTCTCCAACCTATTGAACGTGGTATCGGGGATTTACCTGTTGTAGAATTGAAAGAAGAGCAGGTGCAAGATGCTACATTTGGTCGATTTGTAGAATTGAATGCAGAAGCAGAGCGCTTAGCAGGCTTTCATAATGGTCAGTTGATTGCTATTTTTGAAAAACGCGACCAGCTGTACAAACCGAGCAAGGTTTTGGTCTAAGAAATTTCTCAATAACTGTGATAAAATAAAAGACATGAATATAAGAACAATTAAAGATTTTAACGAATTGCAAAAAGAAGAACCAACTGTTTTGGTACTTGGCTATTTTGACGGAATTCACCTGGGGCATAAAGCCCTTTTTGAACGTGCACGAAAGGTGGCAGATGAACGAGGGCTGACGGTTACTGTTTTGACCTTTCCAGAATCGCCTCGGTTGGCCTTTTCTCGTTTTACACCAGAATTATTGCTACATTTAACAAGTGAGGGACAGCGCTATCTCTTATTGGAGAAATATGGTGTGGATCAACTGGTCATGACGCCATTTACTAGCGAATTTGCCAGTAATACTCCAGAAGAATTTATTGAGCGGTATGTAAAAGGGTTAAATGCTCAGGTCTTGGTTGCTGGATTTGATTATCATTTTGGAAATTGCAGAGCAGATGTCAAAGATTTGACAGAGCTATTTGATGGTCAGGTAGAAATTGTAAGTGAAGTGAGTTTGGGTGGAGAGAAAGTTTCTTCAACTCGCATTCGTCAGGCTATCCAGTCAGGGGATGTCACTTTAGCTAATCAACTTTTAGGTTATCCATTTATGACGGAGGGAATTGTGGTTCATGGAGATGCCAGAGGGCGCACCATCGGCTATCCAACAGCAAATCTAGCTCCTTTTGACCGTGTCTATTTACCATCTGAGGGAGTCTACGTCGCTGAAGTCGAAGTAGATGGAAAACGCTATCGAGCTATGACAAGCGTTGGAAAAAATGTGACCTTTGATGGAACTGAGATGCGGATAGAAGCCCATATTTTTGGGTTTGACCGCTTTATTTATGGTGAAAAAATAACTATTTTTTGGCTTGAAAAAATTCGAGATATGGTCAAATTTGATGGAATTGAGAGTCTCATGGAGCAGATGAAGTCCGATGAAAACTACGCCTTGCATTGGACAAGTAAGTAAACCAATAGATTTCAAAGAACTTGCTAATACATTTGTGTTAACAGTCATTAAATTTTATGAAAAATTAATATAATCCCTTTGGTTCCCTATTGAAAAAAATAACAAAATAAGATATAATATATTAGAAAAGCTTGCATAGAAGGGAATGTACGGGCATGATAACCTTATTTTTGTCACCAAGTTGTACGAGTTGTCGTAAAGCTAGAGCATGGCTGACTAGCCACGAGGTGCCTTTTAATGAGCATAACATTATGACTAGTCCCTTAACTGCTGATGAGCTACAACAAATTTTGTCTCTAACTGAAAATGGGACAGATGATTTGATTTCAACACGATCAAAAGTGTTTCAAAAGTTAGATATTGACCTGGATGAACTGTCCGTGAGACAGCTCATTGAGTTAATCGAGCTATATCCGAGTTTACTTCGGCGTCCGATTATCCTTGATGAAAAACGGATGCAGATAGGGTTTAATGAGGATGAAATTCGGGCATTTCTACCGCGAAACTATCGCAAGCAAGAATTAAAGAATGCAACATTACGAGCAGAAATAGGATAGAGACATGGATAAACAATACTCATATCCGCTTGATTTTTCGTGGAGCACAGAGGAAATTTCCTCAGTGCTTTCTTTTTTGAATAGAGTGGAAGAAGCATATGAAAAGGGTGTAGAAGCAAGACTCGTTCTTGAACAGTATAAAAAGTTTAAAGAAGTTGTAAGAAGCAAAGGGCAAGAAAGACAAATTGATCGATATTTCGAAGAAGCGTCAGGTTACTCGAGCTATCGAGTTGTAAAGGCTGCCCAAGAAAAACAGAAAGGAATGATCCGATTTGGAAACTAAATATCATTTTGCTAAGCAGATTATTCTTGAAGCGGGCGAGTTCTTACGTGATCATTTATATGACCCTCTTATTATAGATGAAAAAACCAATCCTCAAGATTTAGTCACGCACTTAGATAAACAGGTACAAGACCAATTGAGCCAAAAGATTCTTTCGGAATTTCCAATGGATAGCGTATTTGGTGAAGAAGGTGGACAAACTGGTTCCATAAAAGAGGGAAAGGTATGGGTGCTGGATCCGATTGATGGGACAACGAATTTTATCGCTCAAAAGAATGACTTTTCCATTCTTTTGGCATATTTTGAAGATGGTGTTGGTCAATTCGCAATCATATATGATGTGATGCAAGATAAATTATTTCATGGTGGAGGGCAATTTCCAGTTTATCTCAATCATCAACAACTTGAGATTCCCACAGCTACATCTTTGAAAAGAAGCTTGATTGGTTTAAATGCAACCTTATATGCTACAAATCAGTATGGCTTAGGTGACTTGGCCGATCATTCATTAGGGACTCGTTCTGTTGGTAGTGCTGGAATTGGTTTCTCTCACGTCTTAGAAGGACGCTTATTAGCTTATGCTTCAAATCTTTATCCATGGGATTATGCGGCGGCGAGCATTTTAGGGGAAGGTTTAGATTGTCAGTTATTGAGCTTAGAAGGTGATGCTCCCCAATTTTCTGGTCGAGAACATGTGATGTTGGTCCCAAAAGCTAGTTTGAGTGAGATTAAGAGGTTTATCCATTGATACAATTACCACAGGAATTTATTGAAAAATATACGCACTTGCTTGGCCCAGATGCCCAAGCATTTTTTGAGAGTTTTGAATCTTCTGCAGTTTCTGGCTTTCGTACAAATCCTTTAAAAGAACAACAGAAGGAATTCCCAGATGCAATACCGAATATGCCTTGGTCTTACTACGGTAAGGTTTCTGGAAAGTCCATCGAACATGTGACAGGTTTGGTTTATTCTCAAGAACCCGCTGCACAGATTGTTGGGCAAGTTGCTGCTCCTGAAAAAGGGATGAAGGTACTGGATTTAGCAGCAGCTCCTGGAGGAAAGACCACCCATTTACTTTCATATTTAGAGAATACAGGGATTTTAGTTAGTAATGAGATTTCAGCCACAAGATCCAAAATTCTTGCCGAAAATATCGAGAGATTCGGAGCAAGGAATGTGGTTGTCACAAATGAGTCAGCTCAGCGATTAGCAAGTGTTTTTTCAGATTATTTTGATATGATTGTCTTGGATGCACCTTGTTCTGGCGAAGGAATGTTTAGAAAAGACCCGGATGCTATTCAGTATTGGTCTAAAAACTATCTTGCTCAGTGTGCGCAGTTGCAAAAGGAAATCTTGGAATCAGCTCTTGAAATGCTTGCACCTAATGGACAACTCATTTACTCTACCTGTACGTGGTCGCCTGAAGAAAATGAAGATATTGTTCGATGGTTATTGGAGCAATATGCTTTAGAATTAATTGATATTCCGAAACAAAATGGTATGGTTGAAGGTATTGGCTATCCTGAGACGGCTCGGATGTATCCTCATCGTTTTAAAGGAGAAGGACAGTTTGTAGCGAAATTTCGATATAAAGGGGAAGGTTCCACGAAAAAAAGGAAATTTGGGAAGTCAAATTTAAATCGTGAACAGCAACAATTATGGCAGTCTTTCAAACAAGAACACCTGACAATACAATTTGACGGTGTTTTACAGGCGTTTGGAGATAATCTCTATTTATTACCCAAGGAGCTTCCTGATTTATCTAAAATTAAAATTGCACGTAATGGTTTACATCTGGGTGTGTTTAAGAAGAAGCGCTTTGAACCCAGTTTTGCTCTCGGCCTTGCATTACATAGTGATGAAGTGATGAAGCGAGTTGAAATTTCAGCGGAAGATTTTCAAAAATATACTGCAGGTCAGACGATTGAGGTGCCTAAAGAATTACCAAATGGTTGGTATCAAGTTGCCGTTGCTGGAAATGGGCTAGGCTTTTCAAAAATCGTTTCTGGAGTATTGAAAAATAGCTTCCCCAAAGGACTAAGATTTTAAGTCAGAAGAAGCAAATTATTTTTGCAACTTGTCTTGTTATATGTTATAGTGGATAAGTGGAAATTTCTTGTAAATACTATGTAAAAATCAAGTAAAAAACTAGGAATTCCACTGAAAAACGTAAAGGAATATTTGATATGAAAACAAAGCATAAGCTAGGAATTGCAGCTTTATTTCTCATCTCTAGCATGGCTTTATCTGCCTGCTCTGCTTGGATTGATCGTGGAGAATCCATTACCGCAGTTGGATCAACAGCACTGCAACCCTTGGTTGAAGCAGCAGCCGATGAGTTTGGTTCGACAAACCTAGGAAAAACGATTAACGTCCAAGGTGGGGGGTCAGGTACTGGTCTTTCGCAAGTTCAATCTGGTGCAGTTCAGATTGGGAACTCAGATGTCTTCGCAGAGGAAAAAGAAGGAATTGACGCTAGTCAGCTCGTAGATCACCAAGTTGCTGTTGCAGGTCTAGCAGTTATTGTTAATGAGCAAGTAACAGTTGATGACATTTCAACGGAAAATCTTCGTAAGATTTTCACTGGTGAAATTACGAACTGGAAAGAGTTGGGTGGTAGTGCTCTACCAATTTCAATCATTAACCGTGCAGCTAGTTCAGGGTCTCGAGCAACTTTTGATGCAATTATCATGAATGGTGAACAAGCTATTCAAAGTCAAGAACAAGATTCAAATGGGATGGTCAAATCAATTGTAGCTCAAACACCAGGAGCTATTTCATACTTGGCTTTTGCCTATTTGGATGATTCTATCAAAACAATAAAGTTGAATGGTTTTGAGCCAACGACTGAAAATGTATCAACAAATGATTGGCCGATTTGGTCCTACGAACACATGTATACGAAGGGTGAAGCTGATGGTTTAACCAAGGAATTTCTTGATTACATGTACTCGGATGAAGTGCAAGAAGGTATTGTTGTGAGCATGGGCTATATTTCAATCAACGATATGAAAGTAGAAAAAACTGCTGATGGTGTGGTATCAGTGAAGGAGTAGGGATGAAAAACGAACAACTCGAAAAAGAATTATCGATGCCTTCCAAAAACTCTCGTTTGGAAAAGTTTGGACAGGTATTGACGTTTCTTTGCCTTAGTTTGATTGTATTTATTGTGGCTATGATTTTAATTTTTGTAGCTCAACGCGGGCTGTCAACTTTCTTTGTAGATGGTGTAAACATAACAGATTTTTTATTTGGTGATAAGTGGGAACCAAGCTCTAAAACTTTTGGTGCCTTACCCATGATTGCTGGTTCATTCATTGTTACCATTTTATCAGCCATTATCGCCACTCCGATAGCGATTGGAGCAGCTGTTTTTATGACTGAAATTTCTCCAAAGCGTGGTGCAAAAGTTTTACAACCTGTTATAGAACTTTTGGTAGGTATTCCATCAGTAGTCTATGGTTTCATTGGACTCCAAGTTGTTGTACCATTTGTACGTTCTATTTTTGGTGGTACTGGTTTTGGTATCTTATCAGGGGTATGTGTTCTCTTTGTTATGATTTTACCGACAGTAACATTTATGACCGTTGATAGTTTGCGAGCTGTACCTCGTCATTATCGTGAAGCTAGTCTTGCGATGGGTGCGACGCGTTGGCAAACAATTTGGCGTGTTACCTTGAATGCAGCTAAGCCAGGTATTTTTACCGCTGTTATTTTTGGTATGGCTCGTGCATTCGGTGAGGCTCTTGCAATTCAAATGGTAGTTGGTAACTCAGCAGTTATGCCTACGTCATTGACTACACCAGCAGCGACATTGACCTCCGTCTTAACGATGGGTATCGGTAACACTGTTATGGGTACCGTCCAAAATAACGTGCTCTGGTCATTGGCTCTTGTCTTGCTCTTGATGAGCCTTGTCTTTAACATGATTATGAAATTTATTACAAGAGAGGGTAAGAAAAACTATGCACGCTAAGAAAATGGATAAACTTGCGACAGGAGTTCTATACTCAATCGCAACAGTGATTGTTATTATCTTAACAGCGCTTATCCTCTTTATTCTTGTGAGAGGGTTGCCACATGTCAACTGGCATTTTTTGACAAGCAAGTCATCTTCCTATAAAGCTGGAGGAGGGGTTGGAATTCAGTTATATAACTCATTTTTCCTCCTAATCATTACGCTGTTGATTTCTGTGCCTCTATCAACTGGAGCAGGTATCTATTTAGCTGAATATGCAAAAAAAGGACCTTTGACAAACTTTATTCGCACTTGTATTGAGATTTTGTCTTCTCTGCCATCTGTAGTAGTTGGTTTGTTTGGCTACTTAATCTTTGTTGTACAATTTGAATATGGTTTCTCTATTTTATCAGGCGCTTTGGCATTAACAGTCTTTAATTTACCACAGATGACACGTAATGTAGAGGATAGCCTTCGCCATGTGCATCATACACAACGTGAAGCAGGATTAGCACTCGGCTTATCTCGTTGGGAAACTGTACTTCATGTTGTTATCCCAGAAGCCCTTCCAGGTATCGTTACAGGTATCGTATTGGCATCTGGTCGTATTTTTGGTGAAGCTGCTGCTCTAATTTACACAGCTGGTCAGTCTGCACCAGCTCTTGACTGGTCTAACTGGAATCCATTAAGTGTTACAAGTCCGATTTCAATCTTCCGTCAATCAGAAACCCTAGCGGTACATATTTGGAAGGTAAACAGTGAGGGTACAATTCCTGATGCGACTCAAGTTTCTGCTGGATCTGCAGCAATTCTCTTGATTTTCATCTTACTCTTTAACCTCTCTGCAAGATACATCGGTAAAAAACTTCATGCGAAAATGACTTCTGCAGCGTAGAAGTTAGCATAATAAGGAGAAAAAATGGCAGATTACAACTGGAATGAACGCCATATCATTACATTTCCAGAGGAAAAAATAGCCCTTTCAACAAAAGATGTTCATGTTTACTATGGTAAAAATGAAGCAATCAAGGGCATTGATATGCAGTTCGAGAAAAATAAAATCACAGCTTTGATTGGACCATCGGGTTGTGGGAAATCAACTTATCTTCGCAGTTTGAATCGAATGAATGATACGATTGATATTGCAAAAGTAACTGGTCAAATCCTCTATGAGGGAATTGATATCAATAAACCAAACATGAATGTCTACGAGATTCGTAAGCATATTGGAATGGTTTTCCAACGTCCAAATCCTTTTGCAAAATCCATTTATCGTAATATCACTTTTGCGCATGAGCGTGCAGGTGTAAAAGATAAAAAAGTTTTGGATGAAATTGTTGAGACATCATTGAAACAAGCTGCACTTTGGGATCAGGTAAAAGATGATTTGCATAAGTCAGCCTTCACCTTATCAGGTGGTCAACAACAACGTTTGTGTATTGCCCGAGCTATCTCAGTGAAGCCTCAAATTTTGCTCATGGATGAACCGGCGTCAGCACTTGATCCGATAGCGACAATGCAATTGGAAGAAACCATGTTCGAGTTGAAGAAGAATTATACCATTATTATCGTGACACACAACATGCAACAAGCAGCACGTGCGAGTGATTATACAGCGTTCTTCTATTTAGGCGATTTAATTGAGTATGATAAGACGGCAAATGTCTTTCAAAATGCGAAACTTAAATCTACTAGCGACTATGTTTCAGGTCATTTCGGATAGAAAGGAAAACTATGACATCCCCTATTTTACAAGTAAAAGATTTGTCTGTTTACTACAATAAGAAAAAGGCCTTAAATAGTGTTTCAATTGACTTCTATCCAAATGAAATTACAGCCTTGATTGGTCCTTCTGGTTCAGGAAAATCAACACTTTTGCGGTCTGTAAACCGTATGGGAGATTTAAATCCTGAAGTGACTCTGACGGGTGCGATTGATTATAATGGGAAAAACATCTATAGTCCACGTACAGATACTGTAGATTTGCGCAAGGAAATTGGAATGGTTTTCCAACAACCAAACCCATTTCCAATGTCTATTTATGAGAACGTTGTCTATGGACTTAGAATCAATGGTATTAAAGACAAGCATGTTTTAGACGAAGCTGTTGAAAAGTCTTTGATCGGTGCATCCATTTGGGATGAGGTAAAGGATCGTCTCCATGATTCAGCATTAGGTCTTTCAGGTGGTCAGCAGCAGCGTGTATGTGTTGCTCGTGTATTGGCAACTAGTCCCAAAATCATTTTGTTAGATGAACCGACTTCAGCCCTAGACCCTATTTCAGCAGGTAAGATTGAAGATACACTCTACGGATTGAAAGAACGGTATACAATGATTTTAGTGACGCGTTCTATGCAACAAGCTTCACGTATTTCAGATCGTACAGGCTTCTTTTTAGATGGCGACCTAATTGAATACAATGACACCAAAGAAATGTTCCTAAACCCTATTCACAAAGAGACTGAAGATTATATCACAGGTAAATTTGGATAAACCATCTAATCAGAGCGTTTAAAAAGATATAGAAAAGAGATTCATATGCTAAGAGCACAATTTGAAGTAGAACTAGGCAAGCTTCACAATCAATTTTATGCTATGGGTAATGAAGTATTAGGACAGATTAACAATACTGTTCGTGCATTCACGACTCATGATCGCGAATTAGCGAAGGAAGTAATTGAAGCAGACAAAAAAATTAATGAGTTTGAAGTAAAACTAGAGAAAAAATCTCTTGAGATTATTGCGCTTCAACAACCCGTTTCAACTGACCTACGTCGAGTGATTACAGTCTTAAAAGCAACCAGTGATTTAGAAAGAATGGGCGATCATGCTGTTTCAATTGCAAAAGCAGCCATTCGCATGAAAGGTGAAGTTCGTATTCCTATAGTCGAGGAAGAAATTAAGAATATGGGCAAAGAAGCCCGTCGTTTAGTTGAGTCCTCACTCGATTTGTATTTAAATTCTGGTGATATTGAGACTGCTTACGAAATTGCGGCCAGTGACGAAATTATCAATGAATATTATTCTAAAATTCAAGAATTGACAACTGAAGAGATTAAAAAGAATCCAGATTCACTTATTGCAGGTAGAGATTACTTCCAAGTGTTAACTTATTTGGAACGTATTGGTGACTATGCGAAAAACATTTGTGAATGGGTTGTGTATCTTCGTACTGGTGATATCACTGAGTTGTAAAACCAGTTAATCTTCAAGAAGTTAAGAAGGAAAAATGTTACTAATTGGTTACATTTATGCTAAAATTTGTAATGAAAATGTAATAAAAATTACCAAATGTTAGAGATTTTCATAGGAAAATCTCTTTTTTTATGCTAGAATAATAGTTGGAGGATAGCAATGATAAAAATTTTTGGGAAAATACGTTATCACTGGCAACCAGAATTTTCGTTGGGAATCATATACTGGACAATGGCATTTACCCCGCTATTTATCGCTTTGTCGCTTCTATTAGAAAAGCTAAAAATGTCCACTTTATTTTTTGTGTTAGTCAGCCTTTCTGTTTTAATGTGCCTTCTTGGAACAAGACGGTATTTTGAAATAAAAGAATATCATTTAAGAATTTCCACAGCTAATCCTTTTAAAACAAAAAAATTACTGATGAAGGATATCAGTAGAATCGAAGTGTCCTATTTGGCGATTCGTATTTATACAATAACCTCTCCTGAGGGAGAACTCTATCATATGCGTAAATGGCCAAAAAATTATTTTGTGAATCATATAGCAATACATCCAGAGTTTTCAGGGGAGATAGTATTAGTTGATCACCTAATCAAACAGGACTATTTTGAGGAATATTATAGTAAGCAAGCAACTTCAGTCTAATCGAATCGCTTTAGTGGGACATGATTTTGCTGCTTTCAAGATGCTATCTGTTAGTGGGTGTTCTTTTTCTAAAGCTTCGCTATCAGAAAAGATGACAATACCGTCATCATTGTAATCAAAAAGTTCTGAGTAGGTTTGGCAAAGACCACATGCAATGCATCTTTCCGGAATTAATTTTATATTCATATTGATATTTTAATCGTATTGTACGAAAAACACAAGGAGAAACTAGGCTCATGTCAAAAGAACCATGGAATGAAGAAGTTTATACCTCACAATCTGCGAGTCGCAAAGATCGAATAAAAAATAGTGTTGCGAGTACGCGAATTTTCACAGTACTGGCTATTATTTTCTTTATCATAATGCTTGTTGTTTTAGTGGTTTCCATCTACCTATCAACAGGTGGTAGTTCAACTAATTCAAAACAAGAATTTTACAATGCAAGCAATGCTAGTAGTGTCGTTTCCTCTTCTTCAACAACGAGTGAGGAAAGTACAACATCTGAAAGTACTACAGATTCTAGCACTGAAACGACGACTTCGTCAGAAGCAGGAGATGGTTCAACCATTACTGTTGAAGCTGGGGAAGGAATTGGGAGTATCGCGGCCCGTGCTGGTATTTCAATTTCAGAGCTAGAACGTTTAAATCCAGATAAAATGGTCGGACCTGGTGGAACATGGTGGGCCAATCCTGGTGACATTGTTCGTATTAGATAAGAGGAGTTATGAAATCAATTCAAATCGCTATTGATGGTCCTGCTTCGAGCGGGAAATCAACAGTAGCTAAAATTATTGCAAAACAATTAGGATATACCTATTTAGACACTGGGGCCATGTATCGTTCAGCTACATTTCTAGCGTTGAAGAATGGTATAGAGGTGTCAAATCAAGAGAAAATCGTTGAGTTGCTTGAATCCAATCCGATTCGATTTGGCAGGGATGAGAATGGAGTGCAACTTGTATTTGTTGGTGAATGTGACGTGACGTTACCTATACGCGATAACCAAGTGACTAATAATGTTTCTGCAGTAGCGGCACTTCCTTTGGTAAGGGAAAAATTGGTTCATTTACAACAGGAAATTGCACAAGCTGGTGGTATCGTCATGGATGGTCGTGATATTGGCACTGTCGTACTTCCTCAAGCGGAGTTAAAAATCTTTCTCATTGCATCGGTTGAGGAACGGGCTTTGCGTCGTTTTAAGGAAAATACGGAACGTGGCATCGAAACTGATTTGGAAACCTTAAAGGAGGAGATTGCAGCTCGTGATTTTAAAGATTCAAACCGAGCAATTTCGCCATTAAAAGCAGCGGATGATGCAATCACTTTTGATACGACCGGTGTGTCCATTGAAGGTGTTGTGAAATTTATTTCAGAAAAAGCGAAAGAAATACTTGACAAGTAGTTGGAGAGATGATAAAATAGTCATATTGAGAAAAGCAGAAGTGAGAGCTTCTCGCCTTGCGACTAACGTTGTCTGGCTCTACGATTTAAGATTTCTTCGGAAAGAATAATGGTGTAGTGCGGACTTGTTTAGCAGGTCCGTTTTGTTTTTCTCGAAAAAAATAAAATGAGGTGAAAAGCCATAGCAAAGCAAGATTTGTTCATCAATGATGAAATTCGAGTGCGTGAAGTTCGTCTTATCGGTCTTGAGGGTGAACAGTTGGGAATCAAACCGCTCAATGAGGCTCAGGCCATTGCTGATAATTCAAATGTGGATTTAGTATTGATTCAACCACAAGCTAAACCGCCAGTAGCTAAAGTCATGGACTACGGTAAGTTTAAGTTTGAATATCAGAAAAAACAGAAAGACCAACGCAAGAAACAAAGTGTTGTTACTGTAAAAGAAGTACGTCTAAGTCCAGTAATTGATAAAGGGGATTTTGAGACAAAACTTCGTAATGCCCGTAAATTCCTTGAAAAAGGAAATAAAGTCAAGGTTTCGATCCGTTTTAAGGGTCGTATGATTACCCACAAAGAAGTTGGAGCGAAAGTATTAGCTGAGTTCGCCGAAGCAACCCAAGATATTGCGATTATTGAACAACGTGCTAAGATGGACGGTCGTCAAATGTTTATGCAATTGGCCCCAGCTTCAGAAAAAAAATAAGCTTTTTACGCTAAAAGGAGAATTAAAATGCCAAAACAAAAAACTCACCGCGCATCAGCTAAACGTTTTAAACGTACAGGTTCTGGTGGATTGAAACGCTTCCGCGCTTATACTTCACACCGTTTCCACGGTAAAACTAAAAAACAACGTCGTCACCTTCGTAAAGCAGGTTTGGTACATTCTGGTGACTTTAAGCGTATAAAATCAATGCTTACTGGTTTGAAATAAGCCGACTACTAGAATTTAAATTATTTGGAGGAAAATTAAATGGCACGTGTTAAAGGTGGCGTTGTTTCTCGTAAACGCCGTAAACGTATTTTAAAATTAGCTAAAGGTTACTATGGAGCTAAACATCTCTTGTTCCGCACTGCGAAAGAACAAGTTATGAACTCTTACTACTATGCATACCGTGACCGCCGTCAGAAAAAACGTGATTTCCGTAAATTGTGGATCACTCGTATCAATGCGGCTGCTCGTATGAATGGTTTGTCTTACTCACAATTGATGCACGGTTTGAAATTGGCTGAAATTGAAGTGAACCGTAAAATGCTTGCTGATTTAGCAGTAAACGATGCAGCAGCTTTCACAGCTCTTGCAGATGCTGCTAAAGCAAAACTTGCTAAATAAGCATATAGGATTTGAAAAAAGCTTGGAAAACTTCCAAGTTTTTTCTTTACATTTTTTTGTACATTTTGATTTTGAAGATAATGGAGGAGGTGCAGGTAGCTAGAACAGCCTAAAGGCTGTTCTAGGTTGGAAATAAGACTTGCGAAACAAGTCACTTTCGTCAAGTCACTTTCGTAGAGTAGGGCAAGCTGAAAATGAGGATGCATCAAAGCTAATTCAAATGACCGTACTTTTAAAAATTCAATATTTTTCAGTGTCACCGCAATGCTGATTGAATGTTCTTAGTGGAGTTTTCAAGCATTTTATTGAAATATAAAACAAATATTGGCATATCCTCTGCATGGGTACGAGGTTGATCAAAATGCCTTAGTATAACTTCTCAGAGTATATGGCACAACATAGCGATATGCTTGATAAGGGTTTTATTAGTCTGTGAGAGTGATGCTGTTTGAAGCTATACTGCTTTTCATTTTATGAGTATGCGTGAGGTTGTCAAGGTAATGAGAAATTATTCTAGAAGTAAAAAAAGGACACTGACGTGTGATTGGTCAATGTCCTTTTTTTATTATTCACTAGAGCTAGTCTTTGTTGATGAACTTGTGGAAGTAGTAGTGCTTGAGCTCGAGGCATCACTGGATGATGAACTACTGTGTAATTCCAGATAACTTGGAGCTTTAAAGAGGTCAACAGTTGATTGATTATTGTTTTTGCTATATAAGCTTGTTGATTTGATTCCAAGTTCTTTTTCTAAAGCTAATAAAGTTGCGAGTGAATCTATGTAATTGTATTGACTTGCGTCTAAGGCTGTTAAACCATTGTCATAGAATCGGATAAGATCCCCAGTCTGAATGGCGTCACTAGCAGATAATTGCGCCGCAGCAGAGGCTTTTATATCATCAATTTCTTTTTGAGTAACTTCATCTGGATTGGTTATTTCAACTCCAGTTTCAGTATAGTATATTTTTCCGCCATAACTGGTATATTTTGGTGTGATAAAGTTTCCTGCGGTTCTGAGAGCAACGACTTGACTGTGTTCGCTAGAGAGCATATCTTGTCCAACTTGAAGATAATTGTTTGCTTCAATTCCTAAGAGGTGTTCGAGAGTCGGTAAGGCATCTATTTCACCACCAAAAGTATCGATAATTCCACCATTTGTCATTCCAGGTACTACAATCATATATGGAACTCGTTGCATCATTGCATTGTCAAAATCTGACCAAGTTTGAGAATCTTTTCCGATTAATGGAGCTAAGTCCGGGTTGCGAGAATTTGAAATCCCATAGTGGTCGCCATATAGAACAATGATTGAATTTTCATACAAACCAGTAGCTTTCAAATAGTCAAAGAATGCCTTGATTGAGTCATCTAAATAGTTAGCTGTAGCAAAGTACCCGTTGATAGTTTCATCAGGTGTATCTGCCAAAGGGAAGCCAACTTCATCGCCAATTAGACTGGAAGTGTAGGGATAGTGGTTTGACACCGTGATGAATTTTGCGTAGAAAGGTTGTTGCAAATGTTCGAGATACTGAATCGAGTCTGCGAACATGATTTTATCATTCAAACCATACTGGAATGAGTTTTCAGCAGTCGCCTCAGAGAAATAGGACTGGTCAAAGAAGTAATTGTAGCCCCATTGTTTATAGGTATTATTTCGGTTCCAGAAGCTGGCTGAGTTACCGTGGAAAACAGCGGAAGTATAGCCTCCATTCTGAGAAAGGATATAAGGCGCAGCCTGCTGTGTATTGCTTCCTCCATATTGAACCATGAATGAGCCTTGATTGAGACCAAAAAGAGATGTCTCAATCATAGTTTCAGCATCAGAAGTCTTTCCTGCTTTAACTTGATTAAAGAAATTTGAAAAGGCCAAAGTAGACTGTGAATGGTAGAGAGAGTTGAGAAATGGTGTTACTTCATATTCAACGCCATCAACGTTCAGTTTATAATCAATTACAAATTGTTGTAAACTTTCTAAGTGTAGATAAATGACATTCCGTCCTTTTGCGATTCCAAAATAGTCACTATTGGGTGAGGCGTAATGTTCTTGAATGTACTCTTCTACAGGAACAAGGTCCTCTGCTGTTGCATCAGAACGATCCTTTTCCGTAGTGTAAGTCTGATGTGCATTATAAGTAAAGAATGCAGGTAAACCTAAAGCCCGTACGATATACGTATTTGAAAATCCACGAGTTAGTAATTCTGGGCGATCAATCTCAGCAGTAAAAAGGTTTACTGAAAATAATAAAATTGCTAAAGAAGAGACTGCAAAACTAGCTCTTTTTGAGAAAGGTTTAGGGTTTAGTTTGTATGGTTTTTTTCTTAATACTATTGCAATGATAATAAAATCCGCAAAATAGACTAAATCCCATAAGTTGAATAACTCGAGTGCTGTCTCACCAAGACCAGTGGAAACACTCGAAGTTGCCAACATTGTAGAAACTGAAATGTAATCAGCAAATTCTCTATAATAGACGACATTTGAGAAAAGCCATAGGAACAAAACAAGATAGATGGTTATGGCAATTCCATAAAATAGCTTAGTATTTTTTATATAAAGTGCTAGTCCGAGTAAAAGTAATGCTAGTGGAATTGGATTAAAAATAGCAATTAAATATTGCAATAAACCAGATAAATCCAAACGAAAATCAACAAAATAGGCCCAAAGGGATTTTGTCCAATAACTTAATAATAGTAAAACTATGAATCCAATACGAGTCTGATAGTTCTTTTTTATGATGTCAATTAGTTTTTTCACAATTAGTAGTCTCCACATCCCTTTCTAAAATCTTTGTACATTATATCATATCATATTTTATAAAAAAAACTGCAATAATACGAGTTTTTTTGGCATATAGTTTAATTCATGATATAATAGAAAATGTATGAAAATAATAGTTAGTACCATTGTAGAAAAAAAGATTAATAAAGGAATCAGCCTTTTAGACAGTTCAGATTTCAAGGAAAACCAAAACCTACCTGATGGTCAAGTGTCCTTGTTTTCTAAGAGTAGAAGATATTTAGGCGAGGCTTACTTGTCTCCACAAAATAAGGGAATTGGTTGGCTTTTTAGTCGTAATAAAATAGCATTGTCTGTAGATTTTTTTACTAATCTCTTTAAAAAGGCAAAAACAGTACGCCAGCCGTTCTACCATTCAAATTTGACAACAGCTTTTCGCTTATTTAATCAAGATGGTGACGGTTTTGGTGGATTGACAATTGATTTATATGGAGATTACGCTGTTTTTTCTTGGTATAATACTTTTGTCTATTCCATTAGGCAGTTAGTTATTGAGGCCTTTCAAATTGTATTTCCTGAGGTAGTTGGAGCTTACGAGAAAATTCGTTTTCAATCAGAATTAAGAGATTCTAATTTCCTGTATGGAGATCAGGCCCCGGATACATTCACTGTTAACGAAAATGGTGTTGCTTATCAGGTATTTTTAAATGACGGATTGATGACTGGAATTTTCTTGGATCAACATGATGTTAGAGCTTCACTGGTTGATGGACTTGCTAGCGGTAAAAAAGTGCTAAATATGTTTTCATATACAGCTGCTTTTTCGGTTGCGGCAGCTATGGGTGGGGCGAGTGAGACTGTCTCAGTTGATTTGGCGAAACGATCACGTGATCTATCTAAAGCTCATTTTATGGCAAATGGTTTACCTCTTGATCACCATCAATTCGTTGTAATGGATGTTTTTGAATATTTTAATTATGCAAAGAGAAAGGGATTGAAGTTTGATATGATCATTCTGGATCCACCTAGCTTTGCTCGAAATAAAAAGCATACATTCACAGTGTCGAAAGATTATTACAAACTGATTGAACAATCACTTGAAATCTTACATTCAGATGGCATGATTATTGCCTCAACCAATGCTGCAAACATTTCGATAGACAAGTTTAAACAGCAAGTTCAGAAGGGACTTGGAAAAGTTAAGTATCGCTTTTTACAAACTTATCGCTTGCCAAACGATTTTACAGTTAATAAAAATGATGAAAGTAGTAATTACCTTAAGGTCTTTACGATACAGGTGCAAAAATGAAAATTGTTGTTCCAATAATGCCTAAAAATTTAGAAGAAATAGAAGCAATTGATAGAGAACGATTATCTGAAGCTGACATTGTTGAATGGAGAGCTGATTTTCTTCCAAAAGCTGAGATATTGAAAGTTGCACCTGCCGTTTTTGAATTATGTAATGGTAAAGAGGTATTATTTACGCTTCGAACCACACGTGAGGGTGGACACCTAGATTTAGAAGATCAAGAATATGTCAATCTAATTAAGGAAGTTGCAGCAATTTACCAACCAGACTATATTGATTTTGAGTACTATTCTTATCAGTCTGTATTTGATCAGATGTTGGATTTCCCTAACTTAGTTTTAAGTTACCACAATTTCAAGGAAACACCTTCCAATTATTTGGAAATCATTTCTGAGCTTACACGTTTATCTCCTGCGGTTGTGAAAATTGCTGTTATGGCAAACTCCGAGCAGGATGTACTTGATGTGATGAATTATACTCGTGGGTTTAAAACATTGAATTCTGAGCAAGAGTTTGCTACAATTTCAATGGGGGCATTAGGAAAATTATCTCGGATATCAGGATTTGTAACGGGTTCAAGTTGGACTTTTGCAAGTTTAGATGAAGCTTCTGCCCCTGGCCAGATCTCATTGGCAAATACACGAAAATTTTTAGATATATTGGAGAACTAGTATGAGGTATTTAACAGCAGGCGAGTCGCATGGCCCACGTTTAACAGCCATCATAGAGGGAGTTCCAGCAGGTCTTCCTTTAACAGCTGAAGATATTAATAAAGACTTGAAACGCCGTCAAGGTGGTTATGGTCGAGGAAGTCGTATGCAAATTGAAACGGACCGTGTGGAAATTACTGCTGGAGTTCGTCATGGTAAAACAACAGGTGCACCAATCACTCTTAATGTAACAAACAAGGATCATCAGAAGTGGTTGGATATTATGGCTGTTGAGGATATTGAAGAGAAACTCAAAAGCAAGCGTCGCATAAAACACCCACGTCCAGGACATGCCGATTTGGTCGGTGGGATGAAATACCGTTTTAGTGATTTACGAAACTCTTTAGAGCGTTCAAGTGCCCGTGAAACCACAATGAGAGTGGCAGTTGGGGCTGTTGCAAAACGTATTTTGGAAGAACTTGATATTGAGATTGCAAATCATGTTGTTGTTTTTGGTGGGAAAGAAATTGATGTACCAGATGGATTAACTGTTGCTCAGATTCGTGACCGCGCGGCCGCATCAGAAGTTTCCATTGTCAATCAAGAGCGTGAAGAGGAAATCAAGGCTTACATTGACCAAGTGAAACGTGATGGTGATACGATTGGTGGAGTCGTTGAAACAATCGTTGGCGGTGTTCCAGCTGGTTTGGGTTCCTATGTACAATGGGACCGGAAACTAGATGCAAAACTAGCACAGGCTGTTGTGTCAATTAATGCCTTTAAAGGTGCCGAATTTGGTCTTGGTTTTAAAACTGGCTATCTCCAAGGTAGTCAAGTAATGGACGAAATACTTTGGACAGAAGAGGATGGCTATACTCGACGGACAAACCATTTGGGTGGTTTTGAAGGTGGTATGACAAACGGTCAACCATTAATTATCAGAGGGGTGATGAAACCAATTCCAACCCTTTACAAACCGCTTATGTCAGTCGATATTGATACTCACGAGCCTTATAAAGCTACTGTAGAGCGCTCGGATCCAACAGCTCTACCTGCTGCGGGTGTTGTGATGGAATCTGTTGTTGCAACGGTTATTGCAAATGAAATGTTGGAAAAATTCTCTTCAGATAATTTAGAGGAATTAAAAGCTGCTGTTGCTAGCCACCGTGACTATGTTAAGAATTTCTAGGTGATAAGATGACTAAGACAGTATATATTGCCGGTCTCGGTCTAATCGGTGGCTCTCTAGCACTCGGTATACGAAAACACCATCCAGATTACACCATACTTGGTTATAATCGAGGAGAAAAATCTCGTCATATAGCTTTACAAAGAAATATGGTAGATGAGGCGACTGATGATTTCTTACTATTTGCGGGTCGTGCAGATGTTATCATTTTATGCGTTCCAATTCAGCAAACCATTGAGTTTATCAAACAGTTAGGACAAATCGATTTAAAACCAAACGTATTGGTGACAGATGCTGGTTCCACAAAAACAGAGATTATTCAAGCTGCGGAGGCTTATCTCTCAGAAAAAAGAATAAACTTTATCGGAAGTCATCCAATGGCTGGTAGTCATAAATCTGGTGCGGAAGCTGGAGATGTTTTATTATTTGAAAATGCATATTACATTATGACACCTTGTTCATTGACCCAGGCAGATGCAGTTCCTAGACTAACTGACCTCCTTTCGGGAACTGGTGCGCGATTCGTACAGATTGATGCCCGGGAACATGATCTTGTAACGAGTCAAATATCGCATTTTCCCCATGTGCTAGCTTCAACCCTGATGAATCAGGCGGGTGATTATGCCTTAGAACACCCCTTTACAAATAACTTTGCAGCAGGTGGATTTCGAGATATGACTCGAATTGCAGAGAGTGAACCAGGTATGTGGACGAGTATCTTGATGACAAATGCAGAGCCAATTATTGAACGTATAGAAGATTTTAAAGATCGCCTAACTTATATTAGTCAACTTTTAATAGAAAAACGACAGGATGATATTTGGGACTTTTTTGCTAGAGGTAGTCAAACACGTAAAGAGATGGAAATCCATAAGCGTGGTGGTGTTGATTCATTTTTCGATATATTTATCAATGTGCCTGACGAAGAGGACTCTGTTCTAAAAGTTTTAGAGGTCCTGAGAGGAATCTCTATCGTAAATATTCGTATTAACGAAGAGAACCGTGAAGACACATATGGTATCTTACAGATCACATTTAAAAATAAGGAACATTTAGATGAAGCTGCAAAACGTTTAACTGCGCAGACTTCTTATCAAATATACTTAAATTAGGAGGTTGTTTATGACCACAAATATCTATGATATTGCCAATCAATTGGAGCGCGCTATTCGCAATCTACCGGAATATAAGGCAGTAGAAGCAGTGAAAGTATCTGTTGAAGCGAATGCAGAAGCTAAAAGTACCCTAGATGACTATATTTCTTTCCAAAAAGGTATTCAGGAAAAATTGCAAGCAGGTGAAATTCCAACTGAAGCTGACCAAAAGAAAATGGTTGATTTCAATAAAAAGGTTCAAGCCAATCCATTTTTGACAGAGTATTTTACGAAGCAACAACAATTAGGAACCTATGTGGCAGATTTGGAACGGATTATCTTTAAACCATTAAATGAATTGCTTCAATAAACGGCTCAAGTAGTCGTTTATTTTTAGAATTTCATCAATTGTATGAATTTTATTGAAAAATCTGAAAATTTACGCAATTATCTATTGACAAATGATTTTAAAACAGTTATCATAGTTACAAATCAAAAAATGAAAGGAAAACAGATATGCCACGTATGTGTCGAAAACAAACAGTTACTCGTACATATTTCTACAGCTATTTTAGATAGTGTTTGTAGACATGGAAGACATGGATGCAAACACGGGAACGTAAAGTTTGTATCTATGTGGCTGTAGTCATTTTGACGTGTGCCTCATAGATGAATACATCTAAATGGCGCGAGTTGTTCAGTCTGTTTTTACTATACAGTTGAAGCATTGGGGTCGTTTAGAATGTCATCTTCTAGACGGTCCCTTTCTTTTTGGCTTAACTACTTATACATTTAAAGGAGATTGAAGTGTTTAGATTTAAAAAAATTATTCTTAGCTCGGTTGTTGCACTATCAGCGCTAACATTGGCAGCATGTAGTTCTAATAGTGAAGATTCTGGATCAGTTCGGGTTGGTATTATCCAATATGCAGATCATGAGGCATTAACGTCAGCTCGTGAAGGATTTATAGAAGCATTGGAAGATGCGGGATACAAGGAAGGCGAGAATCTGACAATTGATTTACAAAATTCCCAAGGAGATCAAGCCAATTTACAAACAATGGTAGGACAGCTTGCAGGGAAAAATGATTTGAACTTTGCAATTGCAACACCTGCTGCCCAAGCATTGTTAAATGCGGATGGTGAAACACCAAGTGTGTTTACAGCTGTAACGGATCCAGTTGAAGCAGGACTGGTTGAAAGTTTGGATGCACCCGGCGGTTCTATGACAGGATCTACTGATGCAACAGATGTAGAAGGGCAGATTGACATGTTACTTAAAGTGGTTCCTTCAGCTAAAACGGTTGGTATCTTCTACAATTCAAGTGAAGTTAATTCTGAGGTGCAAGCTGACCAAGCTAAACAAGCCCTTGAAGCGAAAGGAGTCAAAGTAGAGGTAGCAACTGTTACTTCAACAAATGACGTTCAACAAACAATGACCTCTCTGGCTGCTAAGGTCGATGCTATCTATCTCCCGACAGATAATACAGTTGCTTCAACTGCTTCAACGATTGGTGAAATTTTACAAGAAGCAAAGGTTCCAGCAATGGGAAGTGATGCCGCAGTTATTGATGCTACTCTATTTACTTATGGAGTTGACTATCATGCAATTGGTGTACAGGCTGGCGAACTAGCTGTGAAAATCTTGAAAGGTGATAAGCCAGCTGACTTGCCAGTTGAAAAACCAAATACAGCTGCTGTTACTGTGAATGAAGAAATGGCGACAGCACTCGGTTTTGATGCTGAAACCATTAAAGCATTGGAAAAATAAAAGTTGGAAAGATAGGAGTATCATATGATGAAAACTAAATTCATGAAAAAAATAGCTGCGATTTCCCTGGTTAGTGTAGGAATTTTGACGCTTGTAGCTTGCTCTTCCGCAAGTTCAGACAAATCTTCTTCTGAAACGGTTAAAGTTGGGATTCTACAATATATGGAACATGAATCCTTGACTGCAGCGCGTGAAGGGTTTGTCGCAGAGTTAGAGGCGAACGGCTACAAAGAAGGAGAAAAATTAGTCTTAGATTATCAGAATGCACAAGGTGATCAAGCAAACCTACAAACTATATCAGAACAATTAATCGATGGAAATGATATTGTGTTAGCTATTGCAACACCTGCTGCACAAAGTTTGGCAACCGTATCAACTGAAACTCCCATCCTATTCACTGCCGTTACGGATCCATTATCAGCGGATTTGGTAGAATCTATTGAAAAACCAGGGGGACTCTTGACAGGAACTTCCGACCAAGCTCCAATTGATAAACAAGTTGAATTGCTAGGACAGGCAGTTCCAGATGCGAAAACAGTTGGTATCCTATATACCACTAGCGAGCGGAACTCTGAGGTTCAAGTAGAACAAGCTAAACAATTATTTGAAAAAGCGGGCTATAAGGTGGTTGTAAAGGGAATCACTTCAACAAATGAAGTGCAAGATGCCACTACAAGCTTGATGAAGGATGTAGATGCTATTTTTGTTCCAACTGATAACACTATTGCCTCAACAATGACCATGATTGGTGAATTGTCTGTTGAGCATCAAATACCAGTTATCGGTGGTTCAACAGATATGGTGGATGAAGGTGGTTTACTAACTTATGGTACTAATTATGAGGCTCTAGGACGTCAAACCGCAAAAATGGCAATCAAAATTATTGAAGGTGCGGATGTTTCTGAAACCGCAGTGGAATACCCTGAAACAGTTAGTCTTCATGTAAATGAGGACATTGCCAAACAACTCGGAATTGATACTAGCAAACTTTCTGTATCTGAGTAAACGGTGCAAGAAGAGAGATTCTTCAATAACCTACAAAGGAGAAAATCGTGGATATTATTTTATCGAGTATTTCGCAAGGCTTGCTTTGGTCAGTCATGGCGATTGGTGTTTACTTGACTTTTCGTATTTTGGATATCGCAGATATGACAGCAGAGGGATCTTATCCCCTTGGAGCCGCTGTTTGTGCAACAGGAATTGTAAATGGTCTAAACCCTTTCCTTGCAACTTTTCTTGCAATGATAGCTGGTATGGGAGCTGGATTAATTTCTGGCTTACTCCACACAAAGTTAAAAATTCCTGCTCTCTTGACAGGTATTGTCACCTTGACAGGTCTTTATTCGATTAACTTGAAAATATTAGATAAGGCCAATGTGGCTTTGCTTAAGCAGGAGACCTTGGTCACTCAATTGCAGGATTTTGGTTTGACTAAAACGAATGCTGTACTGGTGATTGGTATCATCTTTGTTTTAGCAGTTGTCGGAGTGTTAACGCTTTTACTCAATACACAAATTGGTTTGGCTATTCGTTCAACAGGGGATAATATTCCAATGAGTGAAGCAAATGGCATTAACGTAGACAGAATGAAAATCTATGGCTATATGATGTCAAATGGGTTAATTGCTCTCTGTGGTGCCTTGTTGACCCAAAATAATGGTTATGCAGATCTTAACTCTGGTACGGGTACTATCGTTATCGGTTTGGCATCTGTCATTATTGCTGAAGTCATATTACGGAATCTCCGTTTGGGTTGGAGATTGCTGTCAGTTGTACTGGGTGCAGTCGTATACCGCTTGATTATTCTTGCGATTTTGGAAATACCTGGGATGGATGCGGACCTTGTTAAACTCTTCTCTGCAATTCTATTGGCAACTGTACTTTATGTACCTGAATTACAGAAGAAACTCAATATTCGTCGTCCCAAATTAAATGGACATGCTTAGGAGGAAATAATGACAACAATTTTATCAATAGAAAATATTCATAAAACCTTCGAAGCAGGGACTGTCAATGAAAATCATGTTCTTCGTGGGTTAAGCTTAGATGTGAAAGAAGGAGACTTTATCTCTATTATCGGTGGTAATGGTGCTGGTAAGTCAACATTTATGAACTCACTTGCTGGAGCACTAACGGTTGATTCGGGTGATATTTTACTTGAAGGGAAATCCATCAAGCATGTCTCAGCTGCAAAACGTTCTAAGGACATTAGCCGTGTTTTCCAAGATCCGAAGATGGGAACTGCTTCTCGCCTAACTATTGAAGAAAACATGGCCATTGCTTATCGTCGTGGATTATCACGTGGTCTCGGTTGGGGTGTAAAAGATAGTGAACGTGCTATTTTTAAGGAAGCATTGAAAGAGCTTGGTCTCGGATTGGAAAACCGTATGAAAGTTGATACTCAATTTCTTTCAGGTGGCCAACGTCAAGCTTTGACTTTGATGATGGCTTCACTTGTTAAGCCCAAGGTACTCTTGCTAGATGAACATACTGCTGCCCTAGATCCAAAAACCAGTGATATGGTAATGGAATTGACGAAGAAAATCGTTGAAGGACACCAATTAACGGCGTTGATGATTACGCACAATATGGAAAACGCTATTGTATATGGCAATCGATTAGTGATGTTGCATCGTGGTCAAATCGTTGTTGATGTTGAGGGTGAAGAGAAGAAGAACTTAACTGTTCAAGACTTGATGAATCTTTTCTACCAGAATAGTGGCGAAAAATTGACTGATGATGATATGATATTGTAAAAAAAAGGCTACTGAGTTTATTGCTTCAACTCAGTAGCCTTTTGTTATATGTTCTATTGCAAGAACTCTCTCATTTCTTCTAATGGAATGTGATGGATTGCAGCCTGTCCAAGCTGTGGCACGATAACAAGCTTAATAGTTTTTCCTCTTGCTTTCTTATCGTGAGTTAAGGCTGTATATAATTCCTCGCTATTCCATGGTTGATGTGCAGTTGGCAAACCAAACTTCTCACACATAGCGATAATTTTTTCAGTTATACCTGCTGGCATCAATCCTTTTTTCTCAGAAGCACGTGAGATTTGAACCATTCCGATAGCGACAGCTTCACCGTGCATGACTTGACCATAGCCAGCGGTAGCTTCAATCGCATGACCGATTGTGTGTCCAAAGTTTAGATATAAGCGGACTCCATTGTCCAACTCATCTTCGACTACAACCTTGCGTTTAACTTCGCAGGAGTGGTAGATGATATAGTCGGCATTCTCCAAAATACTTTCTACAGATCCATCTAATCGGTCAAGTGTATCCCAGAGTTCCACATCATCGATCAAGCCATATTTAACGACTTCGCCCATTCCTTCAATCAATTCACGTTTGCCAAGTGTTTTTAGGGTATTAGGGTCAATGAGGACGCCATCAGGTTGGTAGAAGCTACCGACCATATTCTTAGCGAATGGTGTATTCACGCCAGTTTTCCCACCAATTGAAGAATCAACTTGGGCAGTTAGACTCGTTGGAACCTGGAGAAAATGAATACCCCGCATATAAGTTGAAGCAACGTAGCCAGCTAAATCTCCAACCACACCACCACCAAGAGCTAAAATTCCATCACTCCGTGTCATCCCGTTTTTTACGAGAAATTCGTAGGCTTGATAAACAGTTTCAAGATTTTTTGATGCTTCACCTTCTGGAAATTCAAATACAATAGTGTCAAAACCAGCTTGTTCTAAACTAGCTTGAACCGTTTGAGTATACAGTCTACCAACCAGGTCATCTGTAATGATGGCAATTTTTTGAGGGTTCCAGAGTCCTTTGACCCAGGAACCAACCTGTGACAAGCTACCTCTTTCAATGAGGATGTCATATGGATTGTGGGGAAGGTTAACAGTTAGTTTCATACCCGTTCCTCTCTATTTGATATCGTATTTCTGTACTAATAGTTGCCGAATCAAATCTGTCGGCATTTCTTTTCCCGTCCAGAGTTCAAAGGCTTCCGCTGCTTGAAAGAGTAGCATACCCAGACCGTTGATGGTGGGATTTCCTTGTGAATTTGCCATTTTCAATAAAGGTGTTTCAAATGGTTGATATATCACATCCGCGACCAATAGTTCCTCTGGAAAACGAATGGTAGCTGGGAGTGGTAGGGAAGTGCCATCCATTCCCACACTGGTTCCATTGATGAGTAAGTCTGAATTGTTTATGTGCTCTGCGAGTAAGTAGCTATCATTGTTGGGGAGTACTTGTAGGGAAACTCCAGTAGATTGTGCAATAGTTTGGACTGTTACAACAGTCCTTTCCACACTTTGTGGGCGACAAAAAATGGTGATTTCCTTTGCGCCATCTATTGCAGCTTGGGCGATAATGGCAGTTGAAGCACCACCTCCACCTAAGATTGTCAGCCGTTTGTTTCTTACATGGAATGCTCTAAGAGTTTCCAAACTTTTAAAAAATCCGATGCCGTCTGTATTGTGACCAATAAGCAGGCCGTCTTGATGAAGAACAGTATTAACGGCACCAATCAAGCGAGCAGACTCTGTTAAATCATCTAGGTAGGGTATTACAGCCTGTTTATAAGGCATGGAAAGATTAATTCCAAACATGTTATATCGTTTGATATTTTCAAGTGTGACTGCTAGATCATCTTCTGGAATTTCCCATGCTAGGTAGACTCCATTTACACCCGTTTCCTCAAAAGCAAGATTGTGGATGAAGGGTGAAATGGAATGTTTTATTGGCTTTGCAACTACAGCTGCTAGGCGAGTATATCCATCAATATTCACAAAATGTCTCCAATTCTAATCAATCATGCTTTGCAATTGTAAAATAATTATAGTGTCTGATGAATTTCACGGATGAGTGCTTCGGTTTTTTCCCATCCCAAGCAAGGATCAGTGATGGACTTGCCATAGACTTCGGGGCTATCTTGACGGCCGTCTTCTAAGTAGGATTCAATCATGAAACCACGGACGTATTTACGAATGGATTCGTTCCAATCACGATTAATAAGCGTTTGGCGAACGATGCGAATTTGCTCCAAGTAATTTTTACCAGAATTATCATGGTTAGTATCGATGACAATGAATGGATTTTCAAGACCAAATTGCTCATATTGCTTGATGGTTTTCAAAAGAATGTCATAGTAGTAGTTCGGTTCATAACCACCTTTTTCAGTATTGGCACCGCGAAGAATAGCGTGGGCAAGTGGATTGCCGTCTGTATAAACTTCCGCATCTCGGTAGATAAAATTTTGTTTATTTTGTGTAGCATAGATACCATTGAACATGACAGTCAAATTACCTGAAGTCGGGTTTTTCATGCCTGTAGGCATATCGATTCCAGAAGCAACGAAACGGTGTTCTTGGTCTTCGACGGAGCGAGCTCCGATGGCATGATAAGATACCAAATCTTCTACCAAAGGATAATTTGCGGAATAGAGCATTTCGTCCGCCGTTGTCAAACCTGTCTCAGTAATAACACGGTAATGCAGATGACGTACAGCAGCAATACCATTAATTAAATCAGGTAGCTTAGAGGTATCTGGTTGATGCATCAAACCCTTGTATCCCTCACCATTTGTACGCGGTTTTGCAGTATAGACTCGCATAACGATAAAGATTTTATCTTTAACCTCTTCCTGGAGTTTTGACAAACGGTGTGCATAATCTAAAACAGCATCTTCATTATCAGAAGAGCAAGGTCCGATGACGAGGAGAAAACGTTGATCTTCACCTCTAATCACTCGTTTTAGTTCTTCATCACGCTGGTTTTTTGCTACTAAAAATTCGCCTTCAAGTTTTGAAAGTTCTTTAATTTGTTCTACATCAATACTAGTACTTTTTCTATGTATTCCCATCATTATTTCCTATCTGTTATATATTTCTTGGATTAATTCTTGTGTTTTTTCCCATCCTAAACATGGATCAGTGATTGATTTGCCATAAATGTCTGGATTGTCCTGACGACCGTCCTCAATATAGGATTCAATCATAAATCCACGTACATAGTTGCGGATGGACTCGTTCCAGTCTCGGTTGATCAAGGTTTGGCGTACGATTCGTATTTGTTCTAAATAGTTTTTACCAGAGTTATCATGGTTTGTATCAATCAAAATAAATGGATTTTTTAAGCCGAATTGTTGATAAATCTCAATCGTTTCCAAAAGGTTATCATAGTAGTAGTTCGGCAGGTATTTTCCATTTTCGTTCACTGCCCCGCGGAGAATAACATGGGCAAGTGGGTTACCAGAAGTTTCAACTTCCGTATTATTGAAAAGGAAGGACTGCTTTTTCTGAGCTGCAAAGATTCCATTAAACATAACTTTTAGGTTTCCAGATGTTGGATTTTTCAAGCCTGTTGGAACATCAATACCAGAAGCAACAAAGCGGTGTTGCTGGTTTTCAACAGAGCGAGCACCAATCGCAATATAGGAAACTAGATCATCTACAAGCGGGAGATTTTCAGGATACAGCATTTCGTCAGCAGTCGTTAAACCAGTTTCCGTAATCACACGATAGTGCAGGTTACGAACGGCTTTAATTCCATTAATAAGACTAGGGGCGGCATCTGTATCAGGCTGATGCATGAGTCCCTTGTAGCCATCCCCATTAGTACGTGGTTTGGCAGTATATACACGCATGACCATGAAGATTTTATCCTTGACTTCCTCTTGGAGTTTAGCCAAGCGATGCGCATAATCAAGAACAGCTTCCTCATTATCAGATGAACATGGACCGATGACCAATAATAGACGATCGTCTTCACCTTTGAGAATTGCTTCTAGCTCACGGTCTCGTGCTTGTTTTTTTGCAAGTGTTTCAGGTGCTAATTTAGAATGTTCTCGAACCTGTTCGATATTAATTTTTTCGCTGATTGGTGTAAACAATAGTTCTTCCTCTTTCATTAGTAGATTTCCTAATTATATCATTATTCTGACGATTTTTAAATATAGATTAGTGAATCTGCGGTAAATTTACAGCAAATTCAGAATATTTCCTTTCTAGATTATGAAAATCTGAGATACTGACCGATTTTGAATTGATTTCGAAATGAAGGTTTAAACATGTAGTTTGGTAAACGATGTCTAAAACCGATAAAAATATACTTGATTAGCATTAGCTTCAATAAATACATTTTAACGTTTGTTTTAAATCACGAATAATCGTATTTTTCCTACGAATTGTCAAAAAAATCAGAAAATATTCTGTAAATATGGTAAAATGGGAATGAAACTATTTTGAGGTAAGGATATGAGATTAAGAAGCAATGTAGAGCAATTAAAGGGGACCATTCGTGTTCCAGGTGATAAATCAATCAGTCACCGTTCGATTATTTTTGGTAGCTTGGCTAAGGGTGTCACAACAGTTCACGATATTCTTCGAGGAGAAGATGTCCTATCGACTATGCAAGTTTTCCGTGATCTTGGAGTTGAAATTGAAGATAAAGGGGACACTGTGGAGATTCATGGTGTTGGTTTTGATGGCTTTCAGGCTCCCAAAAATGATTTGGACATGGGAAATTCGGGAACATCGATTCGCTTGATATCAGGTGTTTTAGCTGGTCAGGACTTCGAGGCAACCATGTTTGGTGATGATTCTCTGTCCAAACGTCCAATGGATCGTGTAACTGTCCCACTCAGTCAAATGGGTGTGGAGATTTCAGGACAAACTGACCGTGATTTGCCACCTTTAACAATAAAAGGTAGTAAGCATTTAAAACCGATTCATTACAAACTTCCTGTAGCTTCAGCTCAAGTTAAGTCAGCTCTGCTATTTGCTGCCTTACAGGCAGATGGGGAATCCGTCATAGTTGAGAAGGAGCTGACACGAAATCATACGGAAGATATGATTGTTCAATTTGGTGGGCAATTGGATGTTCATGGAAAAGAAATTCGCATTCAAGGTGGTCAGGAGTTTACACCGCAAGAAATCACAGTTCCAGGTGACATTTCAAGTGCAGCATTCTGGTTGGTTGCTGGGTTGGTTGTTCCAGGATCAAAGATTACGCTAGAAAATGTTGGTATTAACGAGACGCGTACAGGAATTTTAGATGTCATTAAGGCCATGGGCGGGAAAATGACCTTGTCGAATGTTGATGAACTCGCTAAATCTGCCACCATTACAGTTGAATATTCAGAACTACATGCCACAGAAATTGGTGGTGAATTAATTCCACGTTTAATTGATGAATTGCCTATTATCGCCTTATTAGCAACTCAAGTAAATGGTACAACTGTGATTCGGGATGCTGAAGAACTCAAGGTTAAAGAAACAGATCGAATTCAAGTTGTTGCGGATGCTTTGAATAGCATGGGTGCGAATATTGAGCCGACTGAGGATGGTATGATTATTCATGGACCAACATCTTTACATGGTGCTACTGTCAATACCTTTGGTGATCATCGTATTGGTATGATGACAGCTATCGCTGCATTGTTGGCTAAAAATGGAGAAGTTGTGTTAGAGAGAGCGGAAGCGATCAATACAAGCTACCCTGCTTTCTTTGAACACTTAAATAGTTTGATTGATTAGGAGTAAATATGCCAATCGTATTGCTAGGATTTATGGGGGTTGGGAAAACTACAACTGCCAGTTTGTTAGAACTCCCAGTCTATGATATGGACCAGATCATAGAGGAACGGATTGGTATGTCAATCGCTGATTATTTTAGTCTGAAGGGAGAAACGGCTTTTCGACAGATTGAGACCGAGGTGCTAAAAGACTTATTAACATTACCAGCAGATTGCATTGTTTCAACGGGTGGTGGTGTTGTAAAATCTGAAGTAAACAGGAAGTTATTGCTGGAAAATAAGGATAATAATGTACTTCTTACAGCCTCCTTTGAGGTTGCTTATCAGAGAATTAGCATGGATGATCAATCTCCAAGGCCACTCTTTTTGCAACATAGCAAAGATGAATTTAAAGCCATTTATCAAGAACGGATGTCACTTTATCAAGGATTGGCAACAACAGTTATTGATACAGATCATGTACGTCCAGAACAAGTAGCAAGGAAAATTCTATGCAAGTAGCCTATTTGGGACCTCGTGGTTCCTTCACCCATCAAGTTGCCCAGGAGGCATTTCCTACTGCTGATTTGAAGGCCTTCGGAACGATTACAGAAGTGATTAAAGCTTATGAAAATGGACAAGTTACCTATTCCGTCATTCCAGTAGAAAACTCGATTGAAGGAAGTGTTCATGAGACCATAGACTATCTTTTTCATCAGGCAGAAATACATGCAGTTGCAGAAATCGTTCAACCAATTGCTCAGCAGTTATTGGCAACCGATGCACATAAATCAATTGAAGTGATTTATTCCCATCCTCAAGCTATTGCTCAGGGGAAAAAATACATTCAGGAGCATTTTCCTCAGGCTCGGATTGAAGTTACGGCAAGTACTGCTTACGCGGCTCGATTTGTCGCTGAACATGCGGACCAACCATTCGCTGCCATTGCTCCTCATGCTGCTGCAGATGAGTATGGTTTGGTGGTGATTGGACAAGATATCCAGGAAATTAGTGAAAACTTTACCCGCTTTTGGATCTTGGGAACAGTAGCTCCAGATATACAGTTGAGAAAGGTGGCACAAAAAGTTAGCTTAGCACTGACCTTGCCAGATAATTTACCGGGTGCCCTCTATAAAGCAATGTCTGTTTTTTCATGGCGCGGGATTAACCTAACAAAAATAGAAAGTCGTCCTTTAAAAACAGCACTGGGAGAGTATTTTTTCATATTAGATATTGATCATCAATCCGATGAATTGCTAGCTTATTCACAAGATGAATTGACTAGTTTAGGAATATCATGTAAAATACTAGGGAATTACCTGGTTTATATGACCAGCTAGGATGAAATGAGACAAATGAATAATAATGATAGTATCCTAACCCATCATGAACAATTGAGGTTAGATTATTTACAAAAAAATATCCACTATTTAAACGAAAAAGAGAGTCGTGAATTAGAGTATTTACTGTATAAAAAAGAGCTTAGAGATCGTCATGCAGCTCCTCAACAACCGAAGACACGTCATGTAGGATCTGCTTATGAGGATGATTTTGAGAGTGATTACTTTGATGATGATATTGAACAGGAATCTATCCTACCTCAGTATCCTGAACGTAGATCAAGAAGCAGAAAGCAGCCCCAAAAGCGGATACAACCAGAAAAAACAGCACCTAAAATCAAGTTGAAAAAACAGAAAAAACCTAGAAAACGCGGTCGGTTGAAACGATTTTTCTTTTATTTGATTCTTGCTTTCTTGTTTGTCATTGGAGCGATGGGCTATAATTTTTTCAAAGGTATGAACAGCGTTAGCGAGAAACCAGTTGCCGAAGTATTTAATGGTGTAAAGACAGCTGATGGAACAAACATCCTGATTTTGGGGACTGATGGGCGCCTTGGTGAAAATTCTGATGAAACCCGTACCGATACCATAATGGTCTTGAACGTCAATAATAAGGACAATAAGGTTAAACTCGTCAGTTTCATGCGTGATACCTTGGTGAATATTGATGGTTACGAATACAAATTAAATAACGCCTATACCCTAGGTGAGCAAGATAATCAACAGGGTGCTGAACAAGTACGTAAGACCTTAAAGGATAATTTTGACATTGATATTCAATATTATGCAATGGTTGATTTTGCAACATTTGCTACCACAATTGATACACTTTTCCCTGAGGGAGTTACAATAGACGCGCAGTTCTCTACAATTGATGGAGAAGAAGTCAGTTCTGTTGAAGTTCCTAATGACTTAGGACTTGAGGAGAACGCACCTGCCTACCAGACTATTCAAGTAGGCGTGCAACAGATGGACGGAAAAACACTTTTAAACTATGCCCGTTATCGTTACGATGATGAGGGGGACTTTGGTCGAACTAGACGTCAGCAGCAGGTGTTGTCAGCCGTCATGTCACAGGCAAAAAATCCAATGAAACTATTTTCTGGTTCTGAGGCAATAGGGAAAGTTGTCGCAATGACGCCTACAACAGTTCCACAAAGTTTTATGTGGTTACAAGGTCCTGGCATTGTTTTAGATGCCGCAAATGGTATTGAACGAATGACCATCCCTGAAAATGGAGATTGGATTGATGATTATGATATGTTTGGTGGTATGGCTTTACGAATTGATTTTGATAATTATCAACAACGCTTAGCAGAATTGGGCTTGCGTTAGGAAATATGGTATACTAGAAGTGACTTCGGTCACTTTTTTAGTGCCCAAAATAGAAAGTAGAACTATGTTTAAGAAAAATGATATTGTTGAAGTAGAAATAATTGACCTGACCCATGAGGGACAAGGTGTCGCAAAATTAGACGGATTTGTCTTTTTTGTAGACAATGCTCTACCGGGTGAAAATATTCGGATGAAAATTTTAAAACTGAAGAAAAATATTGGGTTTGGTAAGGTGGAAGAATGGCTGAGCTTTTCACCAAATCGCAATCAGAGCCTTGATTTGACCTATTTAAGAACAGGTATTGCTGATTTGGGTCATTTGAATTATGCTGCTCAACTTGAATTTAAGAGAAAGCAAGTTGAAACTAGTTTGAGAAAGATTGCAGGTATCTCAAATATTGAGGTGAACGATACAATCGGGATGAATCATCCTGTGGCTTACCGTAACAAGGCAGCTGTGCCTGTCCGTCGTGTCAACGGCCAATTAGAAACAGGCTTTTTCCGAAAAAATTCTCACGATTTAGTGCCAATTGAAGATTTTTATATTCAGCACAAGGAAATTGATGCCTTGATTTTGGCTACTCGTAATCTTATGCGTCAACTGGATTTAAAGCCTTACGATGAAATAGAACAAACTGGTCTGGTCAGAAACATTGTCGTTCGTCGTGGCCATTATTCAGGGCAACTCATGTTGATCATCGTGACAACCAGGCCAAAGATTTTTCGTATTGAAACCTTAATCGAACGCTTGACCAGTCAGTTTCCGAATCTTGTCTCTGTAATTCAGAATATCAACGATCAGAACACCAATGCGATATTCGGTCAAGATTTCCGCCTCTTGTACGGTAGTGAAACAATAGTTGATACGATGTTGGGCAATGAATTTGAAATTTCAGCCCCTTCTTTCTATCAAGTCAATACTGAAATGGCTGAAAAACTATATCAAACGGCTATTGACTTTGCTGAACTATCGGCAGATGATCTTGTAATTGATGCCTATTCTGGTATCGGGACGATCGGTCTATCTTTTGCAAGACAAGTCCAGCATGTTTATGGAGTGGAAATGGTTGAAAAGGCTGTCCTTGATAGCCAGAAAAATGCTGCTAGAAATGGTATTGAGAATGTTACCTACGTTTGTGATAGCGCTGAATCGGCGATGAAAAAATGGGTGATGGCTGGCATTAAACCGACTGTTATCTTTGTTGATCCGCCAAGAAAAGGTTTGACGGATAGTTTTATCCGTGCCAGTGCATCTGTTGAGCCTGAAAAAATTGTCTACATTTCCTGTAATGTAGCCACGATGGCGCGTGATGTAAAGCTCTATGAAGAGTTAGGGTATCGATTAACCAAAGTACAGCCGACAGATTTATTTCCAAATACGCACCACGTCGAGTGCGTAGTGTTGCTACAACGAAGCAAAGGGTAAAAATCCTTTATTTTAAGCACTTTTTCAAGCATTTTGTCTTTATTGAAAAGAGTGATTTTGACATAAAAAAGGTGCAAAAAAAGTACATTGATGTGAACGTCTGTTTGGATGTCGACTGCGTAGATAAAAAATAGATACGTCAGTAGTAAATTAACTAAACGAGAACATTTTAATAAGTGTTCTCGCTTTTTTTATTCTCAGGAGGAAAATCATGCAAAAGAATGAACAGTCATCACGACAAATTGTGATGTGTCATCTCATGGCTATCATGGGAATCGATATTGAGAAAGCGACATGGATAGTTGGTGAGATGGAAGAGTCTGGCTTAATCCAGTTTGATGACATGGGAAATGTTGGTCTGTTAGTGCTGGAGGGACAATCATGAAACGTATCACCGCAAATCACTATCAAACGTCAGAGCGTTATTATAAGCTCCCAAAACTCTTATTTGAGAGCGAACGCTACAAGGATATGAAACTAGAAGTTAAGGTTGCTTATGCTGTTCTAAAAGACCGTTTGGAATTGTCATTAAGTAGAGGGTGGATAGATGAAGATGGAGCTATTTATTTGGTCTATTCCAACTCCAAACTCATGGCACTACTTGGCTGTTCCAAGTCAAAATTATTGACGATTAAGAAAACCTTACGAGAGTATGGTTTGATAGATGAAGTCCAACAATCTTCCAGTGAAAAAGGACGTTTGGCGAATAAAATTTACTTAGGTGAGTTGGAACATGAACCTACCCCAGTCTCAAATTCAGACGGGGGTGGTGTTCAAAAAACACTAGGGGGGTATCAAAATCAGCCGGGGCCAGTCTTAAATTCAGCCACTAGTGAGACTGAAGTTAGTGAGACTGATATGAGTGAAACTAAAGAGAGTGAGTCAGTCATTGAGGACGACGAGGAGAAAGAAAGTCTAACAAGTAAGAAATGTGACAATGACAAATTTCAACGTAAGGTGGAGCAAGTCACAAGATATGACAGAGATTACATTTGGGGACTGGTTCATGACCAGTTGAGACAAGTTGGTCTTTCGCAGGCTGCTAGTGATTATGCCATGATTTATTTTGATCATCGTTATCAGTACGCTTTAGAGAATATGAGGTTTGCGGATAAATCAGAAACGATAGCGGAATACGTCTTTAATGGCGTCTTATCCGAATGGACCAAGGTCCAACGCTTAAAAGAACTAAAAGGGGGTGAGTAAGGTGTTTTGGTGGATATTATTAGGTATTTGGGGATTAGGAATGATTTGGTTCATTTTTGAACTTATCACTGCCCCAGAAATGGAAGATCATTGTTAAGCAAGGACGTTACGCAAGAAGTAAGGTCCTTTTTAGTTTTGTCAGAAAGGAATGAGAGACATGAAGTTTTTAGATTTGTTTGCAGGAATTGGAGGCTTTCGACTGGGGTTAACTCGTCAGGGCCATGAGTGTATTGGCTTTTGTGAGATTGACAAGTTTGCGAGGAAATCTTACAAGGCCATCTATGAGACCAAAGGAGAAATAGAATTTCATGATATTAGACAAGTCACAGACCAAGACTTTAGACAACTTAGAGGGCAAGTGGACATCATCTGTGGGGGATTCCCTTGCCAGGCATTTTCACTCGCAGGCAGACGATTGGGATTTGAGGATACTAGGGGAACTTTGTTCTTCGAGATTGCTCGAGCGGCCAAACAGATCCAACCACGTTTTTTATTCCTCGAAAATGTCAAGGGCTTACTCAGTCACGACAAGGGAGAGACATTTCGAACAATCCTCACCACATTGGATGAGTTGGGGTATGATGTCGAATGGCAGGTGCTTAACAGTAAAGATTTCCAAGTGCCGCAAAACCGTGAAAGAATTTTTATTATCGGACATTCTAGAAGATACCGTCCCCGATTCCTATTTCCTCTCAGAGGAGAAAACAGCTCAGCTAGTCTTGAACGATTAGGTAATGTTAATCCGTCAGGCAAAGGGATGAATGGAGAAGTCTATTTATCACGTGGGCTAGCACCAACCTTAACCAGAGGAAAAGGTGAGGGAACTAAAATTGCCATTCCAGTTTTAACCCCTGATAGGCTAGAAAAAAGCCAACATGGGAGACGCTTTAAAGGGAATGATGATCCAATGTTTACTTTAACTAGCCAAAATCGACATGGTGTAGTTGTCTCAGGAACCTTACCAACAACGTTTGTGCAGACTGGACGAGTTTATGACCTTTCAGGGCTTTCTCCAACGTTGACCACGATGCAAGGAGGGGATAAAGTTCCTAAGATTCTTTGTCGTGAAGAAGCGCCACATTTGAAAATTAGGGAAGCGACCAAACTAGGCTATGCCAAGGCAATAGTGGGAGATTCTGTCAACCTTGCTTACCCAGAGTCTACCAAACGCAGAGGACGAGTGGGAAAGGGGATTTCAAATACCTTAACCACTTCTGACAATATGGGAGTGGTAGTTGCGGCTTTGGAATACCGTAAGGACAAGTGGTATGAAGTGACTGGAATAATCCTAGAGGGAAAACTGTATCGTTTGAGAATCAGACGCCTAACACCTAGAGAGTGTTTTAGACTTCAGGGGTTTCCTGATTGGGCTTATGACAGAGCTGAGAACGTATCCAGTAAAAGCCAGTTGTATAAACAAGCAGGCAATAGCGTGACCGTCACCGTTATTGAAGCCATTGCTAGAGAATTTAGAAAGATTGAAGAGGAAGAAAAACATGAAATTATTACATAGTAAAAGTATTAGGAACTGCACGGAGCTAGAAGAAGCCATACATCAAGCAGAAGTGGAGAGATTTTCGGAAATGATTGCTTCTTTACCCAATTATGATTGTGACATTGATGTCACTTTTGAAGATGACTACCACAAAGAAATGAATTATCCGTTAGCTTATGAGTCCAACTTACACCGTATTTTTGAGTTTATTGAAATCCAAGACATCAAAAATGGTGTTGATACTTATCTAACGGATGAGAACAATCTCGCCTTTAGGGCATATGGGCAAGGCTATTCTTGGAATGATAAGAATGATGTCGTCACCACATTAATAACAGTGAAGTGCTTTGGTGAAGGCAGATCACCTATTGATATGAGTAAGGTGTTTACTCCACCAACTCAAGCATTAGAGAAGGAGCTATCTGTGTAGGAGGAAGCGATGTTAGAAATCTATTTAAGTCGAAATAACAGTCGGAATCAGAAACTCCTATCTTTTTGTGACTCACATGGTATTTCCTACTCCAGTAAAGAAGTAAGTAACCTGTCACGTGAAGACTTATTGGGCTTGTTTACCAAAAGCAGTGATTGTTTTACGCTCTTATCCCTTTCGCTACAACGATTTAAAGGTCATAGAGAGATGAAATTGAGTGAGTTAGTGACGTTAGTTCTACGGAAACCTGACCAGAATCTTCGTCTCCCAATTGTGGTTTGTGAGGATAACGTGTATCCCGATATGAGTTTAGAAGAAGCGAGAACCTTTCTTCCGAGAAGTCAAAAAGTGGTTTCCTTTCGTGAACATCTTTTTAAGGACATGACGACATAAGGAGGAGCTATGAACGAACGCTTTTGGGAAAATTTAGAAAGTCTTGTTTTGGAAAAGGGTATGACATGGGCTGACCTTGCTCGACAGATGTTTAAGGGACAATACGTCTACCCTAGTGAGTTTAACCGTCTCTACCAAACCTTTCGTCACTACAAATCTCATCGTCTCATGCCACAAGGCAAATGGGTGGAGAAAATAGTGACTGTCTTAGAGATTGACTATGAAGACTTGTTTAGGAGATAGTGATGAAACGACTATTAGTGATGTACGGAGCCATTCATGTCAATGTCCTCCTTGTGAGTTTGTACCTGGTTGGTTGGCTAAATGGGGCATGGTTAACAGTTTTACAAGTGACGTTTCTAGCCCTGCTATTGTGGGGCTGGAAAAGGTTTAAGATACCGAAAAGAAACCTATCCTTGAAGGAGAGAGGAATTTGGTTACTTGGTAGTCTTGGTGTCATGGTAAGTCTGGCTCTTATCATGAGTGCTCTATTTTCAGGAAGCGAACCAAACCAAGAAACGTTAGTGACTGTTCAAAACCAGATTCCTGTTCTGTCCTTTATTCTTTTTCTCCTTAATGCTAGTGTCGTGGAAGAAGTCTTTTACCGAGAAGTGTTGTGGGGAGTCTTGTCTCAACCAATGAGTCAAGTTGTGTTAACGAGTTTCCTCTTTGCCTTAGCCCACCACCCCTCTAGTTTATTCACTTGGGTGCTTTATGGGAGTTTAGGTCTCATACTTGGTATAGTGCGATGGCAAACGGACTGCTTGAACTCAACTCTCGTTCATCTGTCTTGGAATGGAATCGTCTTTTTCCTATCTTTATTGTGATACCAAAATCAAGGGTGCTTTCGTATTATGAAAGCACCCTATTGTTTTTATGGGGAATCACATGAAGGAGGGAATGATGTCATCTGAACAACAGGAACGCCAAGCGATTCAATATGCGGAACGTAGTGCTATGTTTACGGTAAAGATTCTTCTTAAACTCTTAGAGTGGTCAGCCAGACATGCCCTAGCACAAGACTCTGCTTATAAGATTGGGGTTCAAAAGTTAGAAGAACTCCTTCAAAGTCCTTATGCCATTGAGTCGCTTAATATTTCTAAAGATGTCTTGGATAAACCCGTTGATGTCGAGAAATTCAAGGAATTGGTGGAATCAGAGAACCTTCCTATTGCCATTAGTTGGCAAGGTGACTACCTTCATTTCTATGCTAAGGATAAGTCGCTCTTAGACAAGCACTTAGATGAGTTGCTTCAGAAGTTGGTTTCCAATCCAGAAAAACTGAAAGGGCTAACTATGGATAAAACCCTTGATGAGGAAATCGCACAAGCCAAGGAACAGATTGTGATGTCAGAACCCTCTGCTGTGAAAACAAAGGAGGTCATTCTCTAATGGTCTCAGGGAAAAAAGTTTTTATCTTTGGTATTTTAGGGCTTGCTCTTGGCTATTTCTGCCATAGGCTAGTCTTGCTTTACGATAGTCTCCCCAATCAACCACCTTTGGAACGGCTTGCCTATCTCTTAGGCGAAGGACAGAACCAGGTCTTAAATCCCTTGTGGAATGGTCATTTTACAGGTAGATCGGTTTTAGGCTTTTGCTTTGGGCTTGTGACGGTGGGACTAGTCTATCTTTATGTTTCAACTGGTCAAAAGGTTTACCGAGAAGGGGCTGAATATGGTTCTGCTCGCTTTGGAAACAATCGTGAGCGTAAATCCTTTCTCAGTAAGAATCCCTTTAATGACACCATTTTGTCACGAAACGTTAGGCTAAGCCTGTTAGAAAAGAAAGCCCCACAGTTTGACCGAAACAAGAACCTTGTGGTCATCGGTGGGTCTGGTAGCGGGAAGACCTTTCGGTTTGTCAAACCCAATCTGATTCAGCTCAACTGTTCCAATATTGTCGTTGACCCTAAGGATCACTTAGCTGAAAAGACAGGGAAGCTTTTTTTAGAGAATGGCTATCAGGTTAAGGTCTTAGACCTTGTAAACATGATTAACTCAGATGGCTTTAATCCTTTTCGTTATGTGGAAACGGAGAATGATTTGAACCGTATGCTTACGGTCTATTTCAATAATACCAAAGGTAATGGCAGTCGCAGTGATCCCTTTTGGGATGAGGCGTCCATGACCTTAGTGAGAGCCATTTCCTCTTACTTGGTGGATTTTTACAATCCTCCAGGAAGTCCCAAAGAAGAAGCAGACAGTCGCCGTAAGCGTGGGCGTTACCCCTCTTTTTCTGAAATTGGAAAACTCATCAAGCTCTTATCCAAAGGAGAAAATCAAGATAAGAGTGTCTTAGAAGTGATGTTTGAGACCTATGCCAAGACATATGGGACAGAAAACTTCACTATGCGTAACTGGGCAGACTTCCAAAACTACAAGGATAAGACCTTAGATTCGGTAATTGCCGTCACAACAGCTAAGTTTGCCCTCTTTAATATCCAATCTGTCATTGATTTAACCAAACGTGACACCTTGGACTTAAAAACATGGGGAACGCAGAAAACCATGGTCTATCTCGTTATTCCAGATAATGACACCACCTTTCGCTTTCTCTCAGCCCTTTTCTTCTCCACCGTCTTTTCCACCTTAACGAGACAAGCTGACGTGGACTTTAAGGGACAATTGCCTATTCATGTCAGAAGTTATCTAGATGAATTTGCCAATGTCGGCGAAATTCCAGACTTTGCGGAACAAACCTCAACGGTTCGTTCACGAAACATGAGTCTCGTACCCATTCTTCAAAACATTGCCCAACTTCAAGGGCTCTATAAGGAGAAGGAGGCTTGGAAAACCATTCTAGGAAACTGTGATAGCTTGCTTTATCTTGGAGGCAATGATGAAGAGACCTTCAAGTTCATGAGTGGTCTCTTAGGCAAACAAACCATTGATGTGAGAAGTACCAGTCGGTCGTATGGCCAAACAGGGTCTGGGTCAACCTCTCATCAGAAAATCGCAAGGGATCTCATGACCCCTGATGAAGTCGGAAACATGAAACGGGATGAATGCTTGGTGAGAATTGCAGGGGTTCCAGTCTTTAAGGAAAAGAAGTATTTTCCTTTGAAACATAAGAACTGGCAATACTTAGCGGATAAGGAGTCAGATGAACGTTGGTGGCATTACCACATTGACCCCTTCAAAACAGAGGAAGTTCCGTTTGAACCATCAGACCACAAGGTTAGGGATTTAAGCACAGAAAGCACACTACACTAATAGAAAAGAGGAATCGTATGAACCAAAAATTTACAGGATTTGTTTATGGCGTGGACGCTAGTTCCATGTTTGCCCAAGCCATGGCGCTCTTACAAAAAGGAATGGTTGCGACAGGAGCCTTTCTTGTCGTCATGGGCATTATTAACCTGTCAACCAATATCAAAGATGGTGGACCTGGTGTCCGCAATGCCATCTTAGAAATTGTGGGTGGTGTTATGGTAGGTGCCGCTGGTGCCTTTATCACCCAAATTACCATATAGGAGGGCTAGGTATGACATGAACAACACATTACCTTCAGCTTTTGTCTTTCTAGCCTCGGAGAAAATTTCAAGCGATAGCCTATTTGAAGGCTTTAACGTGGACTTGGAATCGACGGCCAACTTGGTCAAATCCCTTGCAGATTATAACCCAACCGTTTGGTCTTATATGTCAGCTATCACAAAGGGAATCATGCAGCCCTTGGGAGTGGCTATTTTAGCAGTCGTTTTAGTCCTTGAGTTTTCTAAGATGGCTAAGAAAATCGCCAACTCAGGTGGTGCTATGACCTTTGAAGCTATTGCTCCCATGATTATCTCTTATATCATGGTGGCAGTAGTGATTACAAACACCACCGTTATTGTAGAAGCCATCTTAGCCGTTGCTTCTCACATCATTGAAGGCGTAGCTGGTGTCGTTTCTCATGGGGGAACAACTTATGAGACCATTTCAGGACTTAAAGGGTCAGGAATTATTGGAAAACTGATTGTTGGTTTCTTTGCCATTCTGATATGGTTGGTGCGATTAGTGAGTGTGATGGTGGTGAATCTCCTCATTACCATTCGCTTTATCCAACTCTATCTCATGATTCCTTTTGCACCTTTAACGATTCCGACCTTCCTCAGTGATGACTGGCGAAGTGTTGGGATTGGCTACCTGAAAAATATCATGGTCTATGCTCTCCAAGGGGTCTTGATTTTCTTAATCATCTCCCTTGTTCCCCTCTTTGAATCAGCTGGGAAATTGGCTCTCTCAAATGGTGCGGGAGTGATGGAGACGCTAGCGACTGCCTTTGGTGGCTTAGTTCAGGCTATTTTGTTAATCATTGCCTTGGTGGGCAGTCAACGGACTGCCAGAAGTATCCTAGGCATGTAAGGAGGATTGGGAAGGACGTTCCTCCCAATCTTTTTTCATATTCATCTTAGATTGGAGTCTTATGAATACACGTGTTTTTAAGGACATCACAAAAGTCCAACATAGGGCTTGGCTAGGCTTTACCACACGACAAGTTATCTTTGTCTTGCCAGCCATTGCCATTACCATCCTGATTTTAGGTTTAAACCTCTTTTATTGGCAATTTGGGGATTGGTTTGTCTACGGACTTATCTTTACCTTTACCATTCCTCTTATGCTTTTTGGGGTCTATCGCCCTAATGACTTACCTTTTGAAACGTATCTTAATTATAGATGGCATTATGAAATGACCATACCAGACCGTACACTCACTGGACAGAAAGGAATACAACGTGAAAAAAACAAATCGCTCAATGAAACCCAAGACCTCTTCTAAACATAAGAAGACACGAAAACCAGAAGAAATGCTACCAACAACTGTTAATACGCTTCTTTACCAAGGCCTTTTTCCTAATGGTCTCATGCAAGTCACCCCAGATTATTTTTCTCAGTCCTATCTTTTAGGAGATGTCAATTACCAAACGGTTGGTTTGGAGGATAAGGGAGCCATTATGGAAACCTATTCGGACTTGATTAACAGTTTGGATGACAAGACCAATTTCCAACTTACTATTTTTAACCAGAGGGTCAACTTGGATAAGTTTAGAAAGGGTGTCTTGTATCCTTTTCATGAGGATGGCTACGATACCTATCGTGAAGAACTCAATCGTATCATGGAAAATAACCTTGAAGCTGGAGAAAATAACTTTTCAGCGGTTAAGCTCATTTCTTTTGGGAAGTCAGACCAAAATCCGAAACTCGCTTATCGCTCCCTGTCTCAGATTGGGGAATACTTCAAGAGTGGTTTTTCTGAAATAGATGCGAACTTTACTCTCCTCAGTGGAGAAAGCCGTGTGAACCACTTGGCTGATATGTTGCGAGGGGAAAATCATTTGTCCTTTACTTATCAAGACCTGGTGCGTTCAGGACAAACAACCAAGCACTTTATTGCCCCAACCAGTCTGTCCTTTAAGCACAAAAATCATATTGAAATGGATGATAGACTGCTTCAGATTGTCTATGTTCGTGACTATGGGATGGAGTTGGGGGATAAGTTCTTACGAGAACTCATGCAGTCGGACTTGGAAGTGATGATTAGTCTTCATGCTAAAGGGTCAGCCAAGTCAGAAGCCATGACCAAGCTCCGCACTAAGAAGACTTTGATGGAATCACAAAAAATTGGGGAACAACAAAAGATGGCACGATCTGGCGTTTATCTTGAAAAGGTTAGTCAGGTCCTAGAAAGTAACATCGATGAAGCTGATGAGTTGATTAAAACCATGACGCAAACAGGCGACAAGCTCTTTGACACCCTTTTTTTGATTGGGGTCTTTGCGGATAACGAAGACCAATTGAAGCACTCCCTTGATATTATCAAACAAGTGGCAGGTTCTAATGACCTTGTGATTGATAATCTGACCTATATGCAAGAAGCTGCTTTTAATAGCCTGTTGCCTTTTGGGAAGAACTACCTTGAGGGTGTGTCTCGGTCTCTTTTGACCTCAAACATTGCCGTTAATTCCCCATGGACCTCTGTTGACCTACAAGATAAGGGAGGGAAATTTTATGGGATAAACCAGATTTCAAGTAACATTATTACTATTGACCGTGGGAAACTCAATACCCCATCAGGTTTAATTTTAGGAACTTCAGGTGCAGGTAAGGGGATGGCAACTAAGCATGAAATCATCTCAACCAAGTTAAAAGAAGCAGAGAGTGATACCGAAATCATCATTGTAGACCCTGAAAATGAGTACAGTATCATTGGTCAAGCCTTTGGTGGGGAAAGAATTGATATTGCGCCTGACTCTACTACATTCTTAAACGTTTTAGACTTATCCGATGACAATATGGATGAAGACCCTATTAAGGTCAAATCTGAATTTCTACTTTCTTGGATTGGGAAACTCTTAGATCGGAAAATGGACGGTCGAGAAAAGTCCCTAATTGACCGTGTGACACGGTTAACCTATAAGCATTTTGCCACACCATCTCTCGTGGAATGGGTCTTTGTTCTCTCTAAACAACCTGAACAAGAAGCCAAAGACTTAGCCCTTGATATGGAGCTTTATGTGGAAGGGTCACTCGATATTTTCTCACACCGAACCAACATTAAAACTGACAGCCATTTCCTCATTTACAATGTTAAAAAGTTAGGGGATGAGCTGAAGCAGATTGCCCTCATGGTCATCTTTGACCAGATTTGGAATCGTGTGGTTAAAAACCAAAAACGTGGCAAGAAGACCTGGATTTACTTTGATGAAATGCAGCTTCTGTTGTTGGATAAGTACGCTTCTGATTTCTTCTTCAAGCTCTGGAGTCGTGTTCGTAAGTATGGGGCCATTCCAACAGGGATTACCCAGAACGTGGAAACCTTACTTCTTGATGCCAACGGAAGACGCATTATCGCTAATAGCGAGTTCATGATACTTCTAAAACAAGCTAAGAGTGACCGAGAAGAGTTGGTTCATCTTTTGGGCTTATCTAAGGAGCTTGAGAAATACTTGGTTAACCCAGAAAAGGGAGCTGGATTGATTAAGGCAGGCTCAACGGTTGTTCCCTTTAGGAATAAAATCCCATTTCAAACCCAACTCTTTGACATCATGAGTACCGATCCAGAAAAGATGAGGGGTGAATCATGACAAGAGAGCAACAGAAGGTCAAGGTTGCCCGTAAAACCTTTCAGAGTAGTTTAAAGGCTAGCCGTATCCATTACCGCAGGGAGAAGAAGGGGTTAAAACGCTCACTTCCTAAACGACGCTTTATCATGCGCCGAGCTGAGAAAGCTGAAACAAGGGAACAACGTCAGACTCTGAAACAAAACTATCAGGAAGAAAAAGACCTAGCGACAGATACCTTTAAGGAAGCGATTGCCTATGTGTCTCCCAGATGGCTAAAAAGTAAGGAAATTAAGAAGTATCGGCTTCCTCAAGCCAGACAGCGCCTAGCAGTAGCAAGAAAACACTTGGCAGAGGTCAAGATGGCCGAAAAAGAGGAGGCTGTTACCTCTAAGTTTACCGATCAGAAAAAGCCAACAGAATCAAAAACATCACGGTTTCAGTTTCAAAAAGAAAAACCTCTTGAACGCCTTCAGGCAGAAAAAGAGGTGAAATCAGCTAAGCGTGACGTGAAACAACTGAAAAAAGCACATCAGTTTAAGAACCCCTCGACTAAGGTCAAACGAGGGTTACGCTATGTCGCTTCAGAATCACTGGATGTAGTCGCTCAAGATGATGACTTAGAGGGAATCAGAACCCTAAAAGAGTCTGTGATTAAAGGAAGACGCTATGGGAGATTTACTTATCAGTCAGGGAAACTCCTTGTCAAAAGTGGGCAGACTGGTCTTCGGTTTACTAAGACGAAAGTCGCTCATAGTAAGGAGCTGTATCAGAACTTTAAAAAGGGGAAAGGGTTCACTCGTCAGAAGCCCTTAAAACCAAGAAGACGTTACCAGACTTTTCTCAAACAAGCTAGAAAACAGAGTGTGTCAGGAATAACAAAGGTTATTCAAGCGATTAAGAATAGCCTGACCTTCTTTTCATCGATTGCCCTTAATCCTATGACTTGGGTCGTGTCAGGCCTCTTGTTTTTCTTGCTTTTGATGATGAGTTTTGTTATAGGAATTTCAGGAACTACTCTCATTCAACAGGATGAGAGTGAACTGACAAAAGCCTATACTCACATGACGTGGGAAGATGCGGAAAACACCCGAACCAACCCCACTGGCATTACCTACTACACCAAGATTGATGACGTTATGGGCTTTATGAATCTCAAGTATCAAGATTATGCTTTAGAAGAAATCATGGAAGAAGGGGATAAAACCTATCAAGCCTATTTGAGTCAACTTTGGCAGGACTTAAACGGTGGGGATTCTTTAAAATCCATGCTTGAGTTAAGTAAGGAGCCTGCCTATAAGCTATCTGATGACGATAGAGAAGACTTAAAGGAATTAAGTGAGGAAGGCACCTACCTTGCCCTCCAAGAATTGGATAATCCTTTTCAAGATCAGACTGAAGACGATGCGCTTACCATGACAGTCCGCTATGGCTATGAGGTGATTGATGACAAGCCAACGCTTCATCATCATATCATTCTAGAAGCTAAAGAAAATCAAGTGATTGTGGCTCCCATGGATGGTAAGGTTTCCCTAGATGGCGAGAACATTATCATCACGTCAAGTAAGGGACTAAACAAGTCTCAATTGACCTTGTTTAATATCCATACTGGTCGAGTGAGCGATGGCCAAAAAGTCCAAGCAGGGGAAGTGATCGGTCAAACTAAGGATGGTGCTGGTCTTAAAGTGACCTATCAAAAGGTTGACGATGATTCAGAGAAACTGGTTTACGTCAATCCAGCCTTTTACTTTCCTAAAGTCATTCAACTCCAAACGACTATTCTACCTACCATTGGTCAATTTGGAGGCGATGAGTTTGCGAGAGCCAAAGCTATCTATGAGTATTTGAAGAGTCAAGGAGCGACTAATCAAGCGATTGCGGCTATTTTAGGAAACTGGTCAGTAGAATCCTCTATCAATCCTAAACGAGCTGAAGGTGATTACTTATCGCCTCCTGTTGGTGCAACGGATAGTTCTTGGGACGATGAGGGCTGGTTGTCTCTAAATGGTCCAGCTATCTATAATGGCAGGTACCCGAATATTCTAAGACGTGGCTTAGGCTTGGGGCAATGGACAGATACAGCAGATGGGTCACGCAGACACACCTTATTATTAGAGTATGCCAACCGAAAAAAACAGAAGTGGTATGACTTAGGCTTACAACTGGATTTTATGCTCCATGGGGATAATCCTTACTATACCAACTGGTTAAAAGACTTTTTCAAAAACTCAGGAAGCCCAGCCAGTCTTGCCCAAGTCTTTCTCATTTATTGGGAGGGTAATAGTGGCGACAAGCTTCTAGAGCGACAGACCAGAGCTACCGAGTGGTATTACCAAATTGAGAAAGGCTTTAGCCAACCAAATGGTGGGACCGCCCAAAGTGATCCAAAAGCGCTAGAAGCGGTTCGAGGAGACCTTTATGACAACTCCGTTCCAGGTGGAGGTGACGGTATGGGCTATGCCTATGGGCAATGTACGTGGGGAGTTGCCGCTCGTATCAACCAATTGGGCTTGAAACTCAAAGGCCGAAACGGTGAGAAAATCCCAATTATCAGTACCATGGGGAATGGTCAAGATTGGGTGGCAACAGCAGCACGTCTTGGTGGTGAAACAGGTAAGCAACCAAAAGCAGGAGCGATTATTTCCTTTGTGGGAGGAGGTCATGGATCGCCAACAGAATACGGTCATGTCGCCTTTGTCGAGAAAGTTTACCCAGATGGCTCTTTCCTTATCTCAGAGACCAATGTTAATGGCAATCCTAACTATACCTTCCGTAAGTTATCAGGAGTCGATGGTACGATTAGTTTTGCCTATACGACGAAATAAAAAAATATTAGAATACTTGTCTTCTTGTCCCAAATGTTGTATGATATTTGGGGCAAAGTAATCATCTCATCTAAACTTTAAGCGTGAACATAGGTGTTGACAAATAAGGAATTATCCCGTATAATAATAGTAAATAAAGGTTATAAATTACTTGTGGGCTAGTGGATATGGTCTGCACCCGCCTGTGGGCTCCGCACTCAGTTCAAACTGTTTGTTGAGAAAAAGAATAGCAGGACTGCCTACCCTTGAGGAATAGATAGGGCATATCTAGCGTGAGGTGAAACTCAATACGTGGAAGAGAAGGAAGCACCTGCTTCCTTCTCTTTTTTAGGAGAAAAATAGAATGACATATACTTTGGAATGGCTCGAGACCTTTGATGGAGAAATTGATATTTTCAATGTCGATATGTCTTGTCTAGCCAATACTATTGAGAAATATGTTTCTCAGTACAAATACGTTTATCAGACAAATATGGAGAACTATCCTGAAATTGTTCTTTCTGTCCCAAATTCCTCTATTCCCCATTTATTAGGATTATCAAGAGATCATCATGTTAATTTACCAACTAATAACGCAGGGAGTATTTTTGAAGGATTAAAGGATGATTGGACATTGGAGCGTCTAAATAAGGCTGATAATGGTTGGTTTAACGAAAATAAATTCAAAATCGTTGGAACATTATTACTTTATCAAATGTTACATGTGATGGAATGTAAATTCTACACAACGGATGGTATTTTGAATAGAAAAGTTGGCAAACGATTTAGAAGAGATAATATTTATTTTGTGGTCTTCAAATTAAGTAATGGTATTAGTTATACAGTTGAATTATCGCGTGAACAAGGGAACCAATACTTTCCAAGAAGTCTTAAAATCAACGACACCTTAATTACAAATTGTAGAGAAATAGAGTTGAAACTTGTTGATAAGAAACGCTTTAAGACTGCTAAAGCTAGAAAGGTTAATTGGCCGTCTTAATGTAAAAATTGATATGATAATCATTGGGTCATCCACTTTTTGTGGGTGGCTTTTTTCTTTGTCCTTCTTTGATGTGATACCAAAATCAAGTCGTCTTTTTTATGATGAGGAGAGAGTGACGGAATGTTACTACTTATCAAAAGAAAAGAAGGACTTTTTATGACCAAACAATGTCATCATCACTTTTTAGTCAATCAGGAAAAAGCAGAAAAACACGTCTTCCGTAAAAGTAAGAAGTACCGTACGCTTTGTTCGGTAGCTCTTGGAACTATGGTGACAGCTGTTGTCGCTTGGGGTGGCCAAGTAGCACAAGCTGACGAAGTGGTAACATCCTCACAAGGTAAAACCGTTCAGTTGACAGAAAATCCTGCGACAAATTTACCAGAAGCTCAGCCCACTCCAGTTGCTGAACAAACGAATAGTCTTGCGTCAACTGGTCAATCAGATGGCGCTATTACAGTCACCGTTCCTCATGATATTGTGACACAAGCTGCCAATCAAGCAACTGCTGAAGGGGTTACTACTGTTCAAGACCGGCCGATGGATTTAGGAAACACGACCTCTGCGAGTGATACCAGTAAGCAATTGGATAAGGCGGAATCGGATGCTGCTAAGCAGGCTGAAGCCATCACTCAGGTGACCAATACCTATAAAGCAGATAAAGCCACCTATGAACAAGATAAAACTCGTGTTGAACAAGGGAATGCTGAGTTGGCTGCTAGTCATAAAGACGCCACTCAAGCAGGAAAGGCCTTGAACCATTCAGTGGATAGCACAGTTTCAAAAATCAAAGGCCAAGATCAGTCGGCTAATGTGACCGTTACAACTCAAACCGTAACATCAGGAGATGGTTCAACGGTTTCAGGCTATCAGGATTATACCTCTGCGGTAGCTGCTATTGATAAGCAAAATAAGGACAATCTATCTGAATACGAATCAAAGAAAAAAGATGCAGATGCCATTGTCGCAAAGAACTTAGTGACTCAAAAGGAAAATGAAGCGGGTCTTGCTAAAGCAAAAGCTGATAATGAAGCAATTGACAAACGCAATCAAGTTGGACAAAAAGCAGTGGATGATGAAAACAAGGCAGGTCAAGCTGCTGTTGATGCCCACAATAAAGACCAACAGAAATTAGTCACAGACCGTGAAGCTGAGATTGCTGCTATCACGAAACGTAATAAGGAAAAAGAAGAAGCCGCCAAGAAAGAAAATGACGCCATTGATGCCTATAACACCAAGGAAATGGAGCGCTATAAACGGGATTTAGCTGAGATTTCAAAAGGAGAGGAAGGCTATATCTCTCAAGCTCTTGCTCAGGCACTCAACTTGAATAATGGAGAACCGCAAGCACGCCATTCAGCTGATACCAGAAATCCTAATCGTATCGTTGCTAAGGGTGACGCTATGCTTGGTGGGTATTCTAAAATCCTAGATTCTACTGGTTTCTTCGTCTATGACACCTTTAAAACGGGAGAAACCCTTTCCTTTACCTATCAAAATCTTCAAAATGCTCGCTTTGATGGTAAGAAAATCACAAAAGTAGCCTATGACATTACAAACCTTGTTTCTCCAGCTGGAACTAATGCCGTACAGTTGGTTGTACCAAATGACCCAACAGAAGGCTTTATTGCCTACCGTAATGATGGGACAGGTAATTGGCGAACCGATAAAATGGAGTTTCGTGTCAAAGCTAAGTATTTCTTAGAAGATGGCTCACAAGTGAACTTCACCAAGGAAAAACCAGGTGTCTTTACCCACTCCTCACTCAACCACAATGACATCGGTTTAGAGTATGTGAAAGACTCATCAGGCAAGTTTGTCCCTATCAATGGCTCAACCATTCAAGTGACTAACGAAGGTTTGGCTCGTTCACTCGGGTCAAACCGTACCAGTGATTTAAATCTTCCTGAAGAATGGGATACGTCATATAGTAAGTATGCCTATAAGGGAGCAATTGTCTCAACGGTTAGATCAGGTAACACCTATACAGTGACCTTTGGTCAAGGGGATATGCCCCAAAATGTTGGTCTCTCTTATTGGTTTGCCTTAAACACCCTACCAGTTGCACGGACGGTTAAACCTTATAGTCCAAAACCACATGTGACACCAAAGTTAGAGCCAGTTCCAGAACCAGTTAAAGTCGTGCCAAAAACCTTTACCCCAAAGACCTTTACGCCAGAGCCACCTGTGAGCTTTAAGGAAAAACCATTAGAGAAAGTTACTCAGCCTAGTTTGACACTCACCAAGGTGACCTTGCCTAAAGAACCTAAACCAGAACCGTTACCAAAAGCACCACAAGTGCCAACGGTTCATTATCACGACTATCGTCTGACAACGACTCCTGAAATTGTTAAGGAAGTTATCAATACCGACCAAGTGAACCTTCATGACAAAACCGTCGCAAAAGATTCAACGGTCATCTATCCCTTAACCGTAGACGCTTTTTCTCCAAATCGAGCCAAAACCACTAGCCTCACCTTTGAAGATTACCTTCCAGCAGGCTATGCCTTTGACAAGGAAAAAACGCAGGCAGAAAATGGAAATTATACCCTTACCTTTGATGCTGCTAAGAACTTTGTGACCTTGACCGCCAAGGAAGTCTTGCTTCAAGAGGTCAACAAAGACCTCACCAAGTCTTACCAACTGGTGGCACCGAAACTTTACGGTAGCCTTCAAAATGATGGAGCAACCTATTCCAACAGTTATAAGCTCCTCATCAATAAGGGGACCCCAAATGCCTATACGGTGACTTCTAATGTTGTGACAGTGCGTACGCCTGGTGATGGAACGACCACTAGCCGTATTGAGCCGCAGAAGAAAAATGAAAATGAAGATGGTGTGGTCATTAACGATACGGTAGTGGCTTTAGGAACAACTAATCATTACCGTTTGACCTGGGATTTAGATCAATATAAAGGCGATAGGTCTTCTAAAGAGACAATTGCTCGTGGTTTCTTCTTTGTAGATGACTACCCAGAAGAAGTGTTGGACTTAGTAGACAAGGGGACAGGTATCACCACTCCTGATGGCAAAGCCGTATCAGGGATTACTGTTAAGGATTATGCGTCGCTGTCAGAAGCTCCTAGAGACCTTCAAGATAAACTCGCTCATGCTAAGATTTCTCCTAAAGGGGCTTTCCAAGTCTTTATGCCGAATGACAATCAAGCCTTTTATGACCAATATGTTAAAACAGGAACTTCTTTAAACCTTCTCACCAAAATGACAGTGAAAGATGACCTCTATGGGGAAACGGCAACCTATCGAAACAAGGCTTACCAAGTTGATTTTGGCAATGGCTATGAAACCGATGAGGTGACGAATACCCTTGTAAGCCCATCACCTAAGAAACAAAACTTGAATAAGGATAAGGTGGACATTAACGGAAAACCGATGGTAGTGGGTTCACAAAACTACTATACCTTGTCATGGGACTTGGACCAATACCGTGGCATTAAGGCTGATAAGGCTCAGATTGCACAAGGATTTTACTTTGTGGATGATTATCCTGAAGAAGCTCTATTACCAGATGAAACAGCGATTCAACTTGTGACATCTGATGGTAAAGCTGTCACAGGAGTTACAGTAAAAACTTATACGAGCCTATCAGAAGTTCCTGGAACCTTAAAAGCAGCCTTTTCGAAACGCAAGATTTCGCCTAAAGGAGCTTTCCAAGTCTTTATGGCAGAAGATCCAAAAGACTTCTACGATTCTTATGTGACGAAAGGTCAAAACATCACCATCATCACCCCTATGACTGTCCGTGAGGAGATGGCAAATACAGGCAAGTCTTATGACAATGTAGCTTATCAAGTAGACTTTGGACAAGCCTATGAGACCAATACGGTAACGAATCACGTGCCAAAAGTAAACCCTCATAAGTCCAATACCAATAAAGATGGTGTGTCTATTGATGGGAAGACCGTTCTTCCAAATACCATTAATTACTACAAAATTGTTCTGGATTACAGTCAGTACAAGGACTTGGTAGTGACAGATGATGTCCTTACAAAAGGCTTTTACATGGTGGATGATTACCCCGAAGAAGCGCTTAGCGTCAATGCAGATGGTGTCCAAGTGATGGATAAGGCAGGAACTCTTGTCAAAGGGATTTCGGTGAAATCCTATGCCTCATTGTCAGAAGCGCCTAAAGTAGTTCAAGACGCTATGGCCAAACGCCAGTTCACACCCAAAGGAGCCATTCAAGTTTTAAGCGCTGATGATCCAAAAGCGTTCTATGAGGCTTATGTTAAAACTGGTCAAACCTTAGTGGTGACCCTTCCAATGACTATTAAGAATGAGCTGACAAAGACTGGTGGGAAGTATGAAAACACCGCATATCAGATTGACTTTGGTTTGGCTTATGTGACAGAGACTGTGGTTAATAATGTGCCAAAACTAGACCCACAAAAAGATGTGGTGATTGATTTATCACAAAAGGAGAAAAGCCTTGATGGAAAAGAAGTTGCCTTGAATCAGGTCTTTAACTACCGTTTGGTGGGAGCACTCATTCCAGGTAATCGTGCGACACCACTCATCGAATACCGCTTTGACGATGATTACGATGAAAGCCATGACGACTATAATGGTGTTTACAAGGCTTATACCTTAGTAGATGTGACTCTAAAAGATGGAACGGTTTTACCAAAAGGGACAGAAGTGACGAAGTACACGCTACAACATGTTGACACGTCAAAAGGGACAGTTACCATTAGTTTTGATCAGGAATTCCTTGAAAAACTAGCAGAAGAATCCGAGTTTCAGGCAGATGTTTACGTGCAAATGAAACGGAGTGCTTCAGGAGAGGTAGAAAATACGGTGTTACATACTGTCAATGGTTACACCATCAGTTCAAACACGGTTAAAACAACTACTCCTGAACCAGAGCCACCAACTCCGAATCAACCAACACCACCCCAACCACCTATTCCAACACAAGAACCACCAGTTCCAGCAAATGTCTTACCAAATACAGGAGAGAGTCAATCCCTCTTGGCGCTTGTCGGTGGAGGACTTCTTTTAGGCCTAGCTTACGGACTTTCTAAACGCAAAATGGAGGACAATTAAATGGAACCCAAAAACATTTACACAATGGATTCAGACCAAGATGGCCTAACGGATGCTCAAGAGTTAGCTCTTGGCACCAACCCTTTTAGCAGTGATACGGATAGTGATGGACTGACAGACCTTGAAGAAGTCCAACAAGGCTTGAATCCAATTCAACAGCGTAAGGAGAGAAGCTATGGCTTGGAATTATGACACAATTTCTAGAACCCTTTCTGAGATGGCACGAGAAAACTATGAAGTCATGGTTAAAGCCTTTTTAGCCATGGAATTGAATATCAAAAACAAGTCACTTCTTGATACGCTCTATCAAGACTTTAGGAACATTGATGACTTGTCTTTAGTTAGTGATGACCTGCGCCTAAGAGCAGACGGTTATCAGGAACAGCTTCAAGAAGAAGTGACGGACCTCTTGGATAAACTCTATCGAACAGGTGAGGGAGCTAGTTTCATTATGGAAGTGATTGCGTCCAACAACATTTCTGATTCCCTTGCTCAGTATGAGGTTTTGAATGAGGAGGATTATTCGCCTCTCACCTTAGAGACCTTGCAGGATATTATCCAAAAGGAGTTGTCTTTAACGAGTCAAGATTATTTTGGAGATGTGACCTATCTCGCCTTGCAGAAAGATTTGTTAGACCAGAAAAGCCATTTCTTACAACAGTATGTGACAACTTTAATGGATAAGTTGCCACAAGAAAAAGACCAAAGAGACTTGGTCCTAGACTAAAGCAGTGGGCTGAGAATACCTCTCAGCTCTTTTTTTAAATTGGAGGAACATATGACTCAAGAACAATTCCTTGAGATGTTGCGGGCGAGATTGCCACGTGACCAGATTCTTTTGGAATCCTTTTTACGCTATCAAGGAGTCCATTTTGATGAGGATTGGGATAGCCTTATCCAAAATTTTACAACCCAAAGAGGAGTAGTCACCTCACCTGTTCAAGTGGTTCGCTTTGAAACAGAAGTTTCTGCTTTTGTAGAGGCAAGCCCCTTTGATGGAGTGACGGACCTAAGCAGCTACACACAGACCTTTGGTCAAGCTGGCTTAAAGAAGTTACACCAATTATCAAGTGATGAGAAAGCCTTGGTGATTGAGGTAGCCCTCTTTAACCTAGCCACTCGCTTTCAGCTCTTAGACCAAGAAGGCGCCTATCAATCCATTTCGGTAGCTTCTCTTTTGGATAAAAGCAAAGCTGCTAATTTGGTTAATGTCTACCGAGTGGCCAATAATTTGTCTGACCGTATTAGCCGTGATATTGAACAGTTTCTTCTCACTTATGAACCTGAACTAATAAGCACCCAGGAAACGTTGGAGGAAAGAGAGGGTGCAGCTGAAGAAAAAATAGTTCCAGAACCTCCTCAAGACATCACCTTTCGTGAAGAAGGGGGTATCGTCATTGCAAGTCTTGAGGAAGATTTATCACAACTCGATTTACGAACAGGGCAAACAGAACATTTACCAGCCTATGAACATCTAAACTTGTCCCAAAAATTTGAGATATTAAGTCACTTTGACCAAGTGCGAAATAGCCGTCCAAAACTACCAAACTTGAGACGTGGGGAGTTTGACCATGAAATGGAAATGACGCCAATCTATGAGGACAATGAGCTATTAACCTATTTAGAAGCAGATGGGACAGCCTATGACTTACAACGTCCTCTAACACCTCAAGAAGAAGTAATCTTAGCTGAAATAGGTCAAACCATTTTGGCTGAAAATACCGAAAAATTGACCAATTTAGGAATAGACTTAGCTGACGTTGACGAGCAACAACGTGGGATACTGATAGATGCTGCAGGGCGTTTTCATTTGAAGAATGCCGACCTAGCCTTATTAGGGGGCTATCCTAAAGCAACCGTTACTCAATTAGCCCTTGCGACAGAATTGCTTCAGATGGGATTAACGCATGACAAGACAGAATTTTTCTTGACCAGTCAGCTAGACTTAGAAGAGTTAAGACCCATTGCCTATGCCTTCTTGCATGAAGAACTCACTCTTGAAGAAGCTAGAACCTTTGAAAGGGACAAACAGTCCCAACCTGACCTATCCTTTAGGGAATGGCGAGAACACATCTCACAAACAAAACCTGAAATCATGACTCAATCACTACCTCAAAATCCTATCGTAGAGGAAGCCCTTAAACGCTATCCGATCGCTTCGATTGTGACTTATAAGGGGCAAGAGTTTCAGGTAATGGCCATTGAGGACTCAGGCGTTAATAACCTGATTCGGATTGAATTACAAAATGATTTCACAGATGTGATTGAACAAAATCCAGTTCTTTTCTTACGGACACTAGAAGACATCACTCAAGCTCTTCATGTTCCTTCTGTCGAAGAAAAAGAGGAAGTGGAAGAACCTAGCCAAGAATTAGACCTCTTTTCTTTTATGGATATGGAAGAATCTCAAGAGGCGGTTTCTCAAGTGACAATATCTCTATCATCAAATAAGAGAGAGGCTAAACAAGAAGAAGCATTGTCAGAAGATGAGTTGGAACCAGAAGTCACTGAGACGCCCCCGGCTACTGATTTTCACTTCCCAGAAAATCTAACAGACTTTTACCCTAAGACAACAAGAGATAAGGTTGAAACCAACGTGGCTGCTGTTCGTTTGGTGAAAAGTCTTGAATCTGAACACCGTCAAGCCACACCTAGTGAACAAGAACTCCTTGCCAAATACGTGGGCTGGGGAGGCTTAGCTAACGAGTTCTTTGACGAGTACAATCCAAAGTTTTCTAAGGAACGTGAGGCATTAAAAACGCTAGTCACAGAGAAAGAGTATTCAGACATGAAACAGTCCTCTCTGACTGCCTACTACACGGATCCCACTCTTATTCGTCAGATGTGGGAGAAGTTAGAACGAGATGGCTTTACAGGTGGTAAAATTCTTGACCCGGCTATGGGAACAGGGAATTTCTTTGCGGCAATGCCTAAACACCTGAGAGAAAATAGTGAGTTGTATGGTGTAGAGCTAGACACGATTACAGGGGCAATTGCTAAACACCTTCATCCAAATAGCCATATTGAAGTAAAGGGCTTTGAGACTGTTGCCTTTAATGACAATAGTTTTGATTTGGTTCTTTCAAATGTGCCGTTTGCCAATATCAGGATTGCGGATAGTCGCTATGACAAACCCTATATGATTCATGATTATTTTGTTAAAAAATCCCTTGATTTGGTGCATGACGGTGGACAAGTGGCCATTATTTCCTCCACAGGAACCATGGATAAACGGACAGAAAACATTCTCCAGGACATTCGTGAGACGACTGATTTTCTCGGTGGTGTGCGTTTACCAGATAGCGCCTTTAAGGCCATTGCAGGTACCAATGTCACAACAGATATGTTGTTCTTCCAAAAACATATGGATAAGGGATATGTGGCAGATGATTTAGCTTTTTCAGGTTCTATTCGCTATGACAAGGATGACCGTATTTGGCTGAATCCTTACTTTGACGGAGACTACAACAGTCAGGTTATTGGAATCTATGAGGTTAGAAACTTTAACGGAGGGACACTTTCTGTGAGAGGAACTTCTGATAATTTGCTAGCAGATGTTCAGACTGCTCTTAAACAGGTTAAAGCCCCTAGAGTGGTGGATAACTCTGACATCTTCATCACTCCTGATATGATGAGAAGACAAGTTATTGATACTTCGATTCCACCTGAAATCAGAGAAAGCTTAGATCGTTATAGTTTTGGCTATAAAGATTCTACGGTTTACTACCGAGATAATAAGGGAATCCGTGTTGGAACTAAGACCGAGGAGATTAGCTATTATGTGGATGATGAGGGGACCTTTAAGGCTTGGGACACTAAGCATTCTCAAAAACAGATTGACCGCTTTAATGACCTCGAAGTCACCGATAGCACCGCTCTTGATGTGTATGTGACAGAAGAAGCCACCAAACGTGGGCAGTTTAAGGGCTATTTCAAAAAGACGGTTTTCTATGAAGCTCCCTTGTCAGAGAAAGAAGTGGCACGGATTAAAGGGATGGTTGATATTCGGAACGCCTACCAAGAGGTGATTGCCATTCAGCGCTACTATGATTACGACAGAGATGAGTTTAACCACTTGTTAGGACATCTCAATCGCACCTATGATACTTTTGTGAAACGCTTTGGTTATGTCAATAGTGCTGTGAACCGTAACCTTTTTGATAGTGATGATAAGTATTCGCTCCTTGCGAGTTTAGAAGATGAAAGTCTTGACCCGAGTGGGAAGACAGTTATCTATACCAAGTCGCTTGCCTTTGAAAAAGCCTTGGTTCGTCCTGAAAAGGAAGTAACGGCAGTTTCTTCTGCCCTTGACGCTCTCAATTCTAGTCTAGCAGATGGTCGTGGGGTAGATTTGGATTACATGATGTCTATTTATCAAACAGACTCTAAAGCGACTTTGATTGAGGAATTAGGAGACGCTATTATTCCAGACCCAGAACGCTATCTAAACGATAGGGAAGTGGTCTATGTGTCTCGGCAGGACTTCTTATCAGGAGATGTGGTGACTAAGTTAGAGGTTGTGGACTTACTCATTAAAGCAGACAACTCTGATTTTCCTTGGGTCTATTATCAAGGTCTCTTAGAAGACGTGAAACCACCACGTGTGACCTTAGCTGATATTGATTATCGGATTGGCTCACGTTGGATTCCTCTAGCCGTTTATGGGAAATTTGCCCAAGAAACCTTTATGGGACAAACTTTTGACCTGACTGACCAAGAAGTATCAACTGTTCTTGAAGTCAGTCCGATTGATGGGACGATGTCTTACCAATCCAAGTTTGCCTTTAGGTATTCTACCGCAACGGATAGAAGTTTAGGTGTGCCTGGGTCACGCTATGATAGTGGCCGAAAAATCTTTGAAAACCTGCTTAATTCCAATCAACCAACCATTACCAAACAAGTGGAAGATGGGGATAAGAAAAAGCATGTGACGGACGTGGAGAAGACAACGGTTCTTCGTGCTAAGGAAACACAACTTCAAGAACTCTTCCAAGATTTTGTGGCTAGTTACCCAGAGGTGCAACAGATGATTGAAGAGACCTATAATAGCCTTTATAATCGTACAGTCTCAAAAGTTTATGATGGCAGCCATTTAACTATTGATGGGCTTGCCCAGAATATTTCCTTACGCCCTCACCAGAAGAATGCGATTCAGCGCATTGTGGAAGAAAAAAGAGCGCTTCTAGCTCATGAAGTGGGTTCAGGTAAGACCTTAACCATGCTTGGGGCAGGCTTCAAATTGAAGGAGCTCGGTATGGTGCATAAACCTCTTTATGTGGTGCCGTCTAGTCTGACCGCTCAGTTTGGCCAAGAAATCATGAAGTTCTTCCCAACGAAGAATATTTATGTGACGACCAAGAAAGATTTTGCGAAAGCTAAACGCAAGCAATTTGTGTCACGGATCATCACAGGGGACTACGATGCCATTGTCATTGGGGATTCCCAGTTTGAGAAAATCCCCATGAGTCATGAAAAGCAAGTGACCTATATTCAAGATAAGTTACAACAACTCCGTGACATCAAGCAAGGCAGTGACAGTGATTATACCGTTAAAGAAGCAGAGCGTTCCATCAAAGGTTTGGAACACCAATTAGAAGAACTCCAAAAGCTGGAACGTGATACCTTTATTGAATTTGAAAATCTAGGGATTGACTTTCTCTTTGTGGACGAGGCTCACCATTTTAAGAATATCAGACCCATTACAGGCCTAGGTAATGTGGCAGGAATTACCAACACGACTTCTAAAAAGAACGTGGATATGGAAATGAAGGTCAGACAGGTTCAAGGAGAACATGATTATCGGAATGTGGTCTTTGCGACAGGAACACCAGTCTCTAACTCTATTAGTGAACTCTATACCATGATGAGCTATATTCAACCAGATGTCCTAGAACGATACCAGGTCTCTAATTTTGATTCGTGGGTGGGTGCTTTTGGAAATATCGAAAACGCTATGGAACTAGCACCGACAGGGGATAAATACCAACCTAAGAAACGCTTTAAGAAGTTTGTGAACCTGCCTGAACTCATGCGGATTTATAAGGAAACAGCTGATATTCAGACCTCAGATATGCTTGATTTACCTGTACCTGAAGCTAAAGTTATTGCGGTGGAGAGTGAACTCACAGAAGCTCAGAAATACTATCTTGAAGAGTTGGTTGACCGTTCAGACGCTATCAAGTCAGGTAGCGTTGACCCTAGTGTCGATAACATGTTAAAGATAACTGGGGAAGCTAGAAAACTAGCTATTGACAT